>DAOUTC010000036.1 GCA_030626915.1 Dehalococcoidia bacterium | reverse complement strand
AATACATATCATCGATTTAGAAAAGACAGTTATGATGTTGGATGAGGCATGTGCTTTCGTCCGGAACCTAGCAGCCAGTGGACAAATCATTCTTTTTGTGGGCACTAAGAAACAAGCTCAGGAGGTAATAGGAGAGGAAGCTAAAAGATGTGGTATGTATTATGTCAACCAAAGGTGGCTGGGTGGGATGCTAACTAATTTTACTACTATACAAGCTCGGATTGATTATCTGGTTCGCTTAGAAGATAAGAAGGAGAAGGGTGAGTTGGATGGTTTACCTAAGAAAGAAAGGATGAAATTGGAAAAGGAAATCCTACGCTTAAATGGGCAAATAGGAGGGTTTAAGGAAATGACTGCTCTTCCCGGGGCTCTCTTTATTGCTGATCCTATGAAGGATAGAATTGCCTTTGCTGAGGCCAAGAAGCTGGATATTCCCGTAATAGCCATCGTAGATACTAATTGTAATCCTGATGACATTGATTATCCCATTCCTGCCAATGATGATGCTATTAAGACAATCAAGTTGATTTGCGCCAAAATAGCCGATGCCATAATTGAAGGGAAAGGAATACAAGTTTCTGGGGAAGTGGAAACAACTGAGTTAGCACCTATGGAGTCAGAAGAGTCCATCGAAATTATGGGCTCTTACACCTTTAATCCAGACGAGGATTAGACTGGAGGTTATTTGAATGGACGTGTCAACCAAGGTTATTAAGCAGGTAAGAGATAGAACTAGCGCTGGTATACTTGAGTGTAAAAACGCTCTGTTAGAAACAGGCGGGAATGTAGAAAAGGCGATTGAAGCCTTGAGATACCGTGGGCTAACAATTGCTGAAAAGAAAGCAGGGCGTATCACCAGCAAAGGAGTAATTGAAGCCTACATTCATCATACTGGCGAAGTAGGAGCATTAGTAGAAATAAACTGCGAAACTGACTTTGTAGCTCACACTGATGAATTTAAACAGCTTGCTCATAACTTAGCTATGCAAGTAGTTGCTACGTCTCCCCAATTTATTACCGCTGAAGAAATCCCGGCAGACGCAGAATTAGATCCACAAGCAGTTTGTCTTCTTCACCAGCCTTTTATTAGAGAGCCTGATAGAACTGTAAGGGAAATTATTGCTGAAACAATAGCTAAGGTGGGCGAGAATATAAAGGTGCGTAGGTTTGCCAGATTCGAGCTTGGCTGCTAGCTATCAACATTTTTGTCTTTACTAAGGGCTGCTCATGGTGAGCGAAGTATTTATTGAACTGAACTCAAAAATGCAAAAAGCGGTTGACGCTTTAGCCCGAGAGTTAACTACTATCCGCACTGGACGAGCTAATCCAGCCCTAGTTGAGAATATTACGGTTGATTATCATGGGGCACTTGTTCCAATGCAGCAGATTGCCACTATATCTACACCTGAAGTTAATTTGATTGTCATTCAACCCTGGGAACGCGCTTCATTACGTAATATCGAGAAAGCTATCCTTAAAGCTGATATCGGCCTTAATCCTCTAAATGACGGTAATATAATTAGAGTGGTTATCCCTCCTCTTAGCGAGGAACGTCGCATAAAGCTAGCAAGGTCAGTGTCTAAAAAAGTGGAAGAGCGACGCATAGTGTTACGCAATATAAGACGGGATAGCATCGGAAAATTAAGAGAGATGGAGAAAAACAAGGAAATATCGCAGGATGAGCTTAAAAATGCTATCAAACAAGTTGACGAGGTCAGCAGTAGCTTTATAGACAAGGCAAACGACATAGGTCAGAACAAAGAGAAAGAAATAAAGGAAATATAACCTTAAATTTTGCGTAAGGCTTTAATTCCTGGTCTTCCTACAGCAAGCATAGTGTCTCAAGAAGTACCACCCTATAGCAGCTTAAAACTGATAAAATAAGGCTATGCTTAAGCAAAGAATTATCACCGCTGCTATAGGTATACCGGTCATTATTTTCGTTATCTGGTTTGGTGACCCTTGGTTTAGTCTGTTTATTGCTGCTGTAGTGTTGATAGGCACCTTTGAGTTCTATCGTATGGCTCTTAACTCAAGGCAGTCTCTGACTTACCTTGGCTTGTTATGGTCCCTAGCACTTGCTTTGAGCCCACACTATATAAATATTTTGCCCATAATCATGACAGCTGCTGTGGTGATTTCCTTAATCTGGCTACTATGCCGTCCAGCACGAGAAAAAGCATTTTACAACTGGGCATGGATAATAGTTGGCGCTCTCTATGTAGGATGGATGCTTAGCTACTGGGTTGGCCTGCGCCTTTTAGAAGATGGTAGAAGCTGGGTTTACCTGGGTATATTCATCACATTTGCCAATGACACCGGCGCTTTTTTTGTGGGCCGAGCGTGGGGTAAACATAAACTAGCCTCTGCTATAAGTCCAGGTAAAACTTGGGAAGGAGCAGTAGGCGGCTTATTAAGTGCTAATGTAGGCGCTATCATAGTATTTCTGATTCTTAACCTCTTTTCTCCTTCGCCTTTTAAATACTGGCAGGTTATTCTCCTTGGCTGCCTTGTCAGCCTCTTTGCTCAGCTCGGTGACCTGGTTGAATCTTTGCTCAAGCGCAATATGGGAGTAAAGGAGTCAGGCGAGTTGCTACCGGGGCATGGTGGTATTCTGGACCGCTTTGACAGCCTTATCTTTGTCGGGGTAATGGTATACTATTATGTAATATGGATGGTAGCATGAAGAAAATAGCTATCTTAGGTTCAACAGGTTCCATAGGGCAGCAAGCGCTAAATGTCATACGTGCTCATAATGCAAGGTTCCGTGTGGTAGGTTTAGCTGGAGGTAAGAATCTCAAACTTCTGGAAAAGCAAATTAAGGAATTTCAACCTGAGATGTTCTATTCCTCTGTGAAGCCTGACTTTGCTTATAAGGGGGAATTCTTATCTATGGAGGAAATAGCTAGCCATCCTGAAATTGATTTGGTCATTATAGCCACTTCAGGCAAAGCGGGATTAAGCCCCACATTAGCAGCCCTGAAGGTAGGCAAAACAGTAGCTTTAGCTAACAAGGAAGTATTAGTGATGGCAGGCGAACTTATCACCCGTGAAGCCAGCTTTCATCAAACCCAAATCTTGCCTGTTGATAGTGAGCATAGTGCTATCTGGCAATGTCTGCGTGGGGAAGAAAGCAACCCAAGGAGAGTTTTTCTAACCGCCTCCGGTGGGCCTTTTTATCACTATTCCCAACCACAGTTAAGTAAAGTAACGGTGGAGCAAGCTCTTCATCACCCTACTTGGAAAATGGGTAAGAAGGTCACCATTGATTCGGCAACGCTTGTGAATAAAGGGCTAGAGGCTATTGAGGCTCATTGGCTTTTTGCCCTTCCTCTGGACAGTATTGAGATTTTAATTCATCCACAAAGCATTGTTCATTCTATAGTAGAGTTTGTGGATGGCTCAATAAAAGCTCAACTCAGTTTTCCTGATATGAGATTACCTATCCAATACGCCCTTTGTTATCCTGAGAGGTTGCCCAGTCCAGAATTACCACATCTAGAACTGAGCAAAATTCAATGTTTAAACTTTGAACCAGCAGACCAAAATAGATTCCCCTGTCTTAAACTGGCGATGGGTGCTGGCAGGCAAGGAGGCACTTATCCTGCAGTGCTTTGCGCTGCCGATGAAGTGGCTGTAGAGCTTTTCCTTAACAGGCGTATCAGCTTTATCGATATAGCTAAAATAGTGCAAGAAACTCTGGAACAACATAAGAGCATTGCTCAGCCATCTTTGGAAGAAATTCTGGCCGCTGATGCTTGGGCAAGGGAATACGCCAGGCGCTCTCTCCCTTGTCATTGTGAGGAGCACAAGCGACAAAGCACTCTCAGTATAGGGAAATAAGAGATGAACATTGCCATAATTATTATTCTTTTCATTGTGACACTGTTCGGTGTAATCACGCTCCACGAACTGGGGCATTTTATCACTGCCAAACGTGCTGGAGTGAAGGTAGAGGAGTTTGGTTTTGGATTTCCCCCACGACTTTTTGGTATTAAACGGGGGGAGACATTATATTCAGTTAATGCTATCCCCTTAGGAGCTTTCGTCAAGAGTGCCGGGGAAAATGACCCTACAGTGCCCCGAAGCTTGGCTAGCAAGGGTCCGTGGAGCAGGTTAGCGATATACGCCGCAGGTCCATTAGTCAATGTTTTTCTGGCTTTTATCTTGCTTAGCGCCTTCTTTACGCTACCTGTAACCATGGTGGCTGGCAATGGGGTTATGGTGCACTCCGTAGTGGAAGATTCACCGGCGAAAGAAGCCGGCATCGAGCCTGGAGATGTAATTCTAGAGGTGAATGGGAATCCTGTTTATGGATGGGAAGATATAAGGAATATGGTTGATTCAAGTAAAGAAGGGGAGGAAATAACCTTGCGATTGCAAAGGGATGGAAACTCATATGAAACTAGTTTGAAGCCGAAATTCAACTCTGATTTAGGGCGACGAGTAATAGGTATTCTATTGTGCTGGAATATAGTAAGCCAGGTGAAGGAAAATTCGCCAGCAGATAAAGCTGGAATTTTGCCCGGAGATACCATTCTAGGTATTAATGGACAAGCTATATACAATAGTGAAAGCATGTCTGAGGCTCTAGCCTCTGTTGGGGAAGGGCAGGAAGTGACGCTTGTTTTACTCCGGGGACAGGAAGAAGTCTTAACTAATCTGGGCAGTGTTAGCTACGAGTCGGAAGCGAAGCAATCTACTCTGTTAGGTGCTGAGTTGAAGTGGGTGGATGGGACTCACATTGAGCAGGTGCAACTTCCTGTATGGAAAGCAACTTACTTAGGGGCTAGCTATATTATTCATATGCCCCAACTGCTATTAGCTTCCATTCCACTAATCAAAGAACAGCCTGATAAGGCGCTAGTAGGGCCAATAGGTGCCGGTCAGTTAACTGTAGAAGCAGTAAGGTCCTTTGGTTTCAGCAATATGCTATTCATGGCTGGTATTATTAGCTTAGGAATTGCTTTGTTTAATCTCTTCCCTTTTCCCCCCTTGGATGGAGGTGGGATGCTAGTGGCACTTATTGAGGGGATTAAGCATGGGAAACGCCTCTCTCCTCGCGCCGTGAGGTTAGCCTACACCATAGGGACTACACTTTTAATCGCGCTTGTAGTTCTAATAACCTTCAACGACATCCTGCGTCTAATTAGAGGCGGGAGCTTTGGATTATGAAGCGCCGAATTTCCATACCCTTAAAGATTGGTAAAGTAACGGTTGGTGGCGAAGCTCCAATTGCAGTGCAATCCATGACCAAGACCGATACCCGAGACATCCAGGCTACCATAAAGCAGATAAAAGAACTGGAAGAGTGCGGCTGTGAAATAGTACGCCTGGCGATTCCAGATAAGGAAGCTGCGGAAAGCATCTCAGCCATAAAAAGGAGTGTTTCTTTGCCTCTTATTGCTGATATACATTTTGACTATCGCTTAGCCTTAGCTGCTCTGCAAGCTGGAGTTGATGGAATTCGCCTTAATCCAGGCAATATTCGTGATAGGGAGCAGATTGCTAAAATGGTAGCCGCTGCTAGAGAGAAAGAGATTCCCATCCGCATTGGAGTAAATGCTGGCAGTCTGCCTCCAGATTTCGAACCCGATACCCCATTGGCTGAGCGAATGGTAGATATGGCATTACAGCAAATAAGGTTTATGGAAAGCCTGGATTTTAATTTAATTAAAGTTTCACTTAAGGCTTTTGATGTGCCTGCTACAATAAAGGCTTATCAAATAATAGCCGATAAAATACCTTATCCTTTGCATTTAGGCATCACTGAGGCTGGGCTTCCTCAAGCTGGAGCTATACGCAGTGCTATAGGCATGGGTATACTTCTATATCAAGGCATTGGTGATACTATTCGTGTCTCTCTTACCGCTCACCCTTGTGAGGAGGTATTTGCTGCATATGAAATTCTAAAAAGCCTTGGGCTGCGTCAGCGAGGTGCAACATTGGTGAGCTGTCCTTCTTGTGGTCGGGCTGAGGTTGATGTCGTTGCCCTGGCTGAGGCTGTAAATGACCATTTAAGGAAAATGAGCAAGCCTATTAAAATGGCAGTTATGGGCTGTATAGTTAACGGCCCTGGCGAGGCTAAAGATGCTGATGTAGGTATTGCCTGCGGCAAAGGTAAAGGTGTTATATTTAGAAAGGGAAAGGTGGTAAAGACTGTGGCTGAGGAGAAGTTCGTGGAAGCCCTGATAGCTGAAATAAATAAGGAATGTTGATGCGGTTCTCCAGACTTTTTGGCAAGACTTTGCGACAGGCACCAGCAGAGGCTGAAAGCGTAAGCCATCAGTTATTGATTAGAGCGGGTATGATAGCGCAAGTAGCTGCTGGAGTCTATTCCTATTTACCCCTGGGCTGGCGAGTGCTGAGGAAAATAGAGCAGATAATCAGGGAGGAAATGGATAAAGCCGGGGGGCAAGAATTGACGCTGCCAGTATTGCAGCCCTTTGAACTGTGGCAGCAATCGGGGCGTTCTGTTTCCTTTGGCCAATCTCTATTTACTTTGAAGGACAGAAAGGAGCACAAGTTAGCTTTAGGGCCTACTCATGAGGAGGTTATCACTAAGCTCGTTCAACGCTATGTGCAGAGCTACCGTGACCTTCCTCTACTCCTATATCAAATACAGACTAAATTTCGCGATGAACCGCGTCCTCGTGGTGGCTTGCTGAGAGTCCGCGAATTTATCATGAAGGACCTTTATAGCTTTGATGTTGACGAAGCTGGCCTGGACGTGAGCTATAAGAAAATGAGCCAGGCCTACAAGAATATTTATGCACGGCTAGGCTTGCCAGCCTTAATCGTAGAAGCTGACAGCGGCGCTATAGGTGGCAAAGAATCCCATGAATTTATGGTTATCACCGAGTCTGGTGAAGATGAGATTATTTATTGTTCCAATTGTGGTTATGCTGCCAATAGGGAGAGGGCTCAATTTGCGAAAGCTGTCATTACGAGCGAAGAGAAGCAACCTCTGCCTTTGGAAGAGTTAGCTACCCCGGGAACAAAAACTATAGAGGGAGTGGCTGGCTTTGTTGGCGTGCCAGTAAGTCAAACACTTAAAGCAGTGTTTTACTCCGCTGACGGTGAATTTATCTTCGTGGTTATACGGGGTGACTTGGAAGTGAACGAAACAAAGCTAAGAAATGCGTTGAAGTGCTCTGAGCTTAGATTAGCTACAGAAAGTGAAGTAAGTGAGGCAGGCATAGTAGCTGGTTTTGCCTCACCCATAGGTATAAAAGATGTCAAGGTCGTTGCTGATGACTCTATCACCCTGGGCTCTAACTTCATCGCTGGAGCCAATAAATCAGGGTATCACTTTAGAAATGCCAATTATCCTAGAGATTTTCGGGTTGACTTTATGACTGATATTGCTCTGGCTCACTCTGGAGATAATTGTTCTAACTGTGGCAGCAGGTTATCTTCTGCTCAGGGCATTGAAGTAGGGCATATATTTAAATTAGGCATTTTTATCAGTGAAAAGATGGAGGCTTTTTTCCTGGGGCGTGATGGCACATCTCGACCTATCGTTATGGGCTGTTATGGTATCGGATTAGGACGCTTGTTAGCAGCAATAGTAGAACAAAGTCATGATGGTAAAGGCATTATTTGGCCACTATCTGTGGCTCCCTACCAGGTTTACCTTTGCCCCCTTTATTTAGATAGTCCCGAATTGGCCTCTATAGCAGAAGATGTCTATCAGAGCTTGGAAAAAGGGGGCATCGAGGTTCTCTATGATGACCGCAGTGAATCCGCCGGGGTTAAATTTAACGATGCTGACCTCCTGGGTATACCCTTGCGGTTGACTCTATCACCACGCACCCTACAAAAACAAAGCATAGAGGCAAAGTGGCGCACAGAGAAAGAAACACAACTTTTGCCTTTGGAAAATGCATCTGCGGAGGTTAGTAGGCTGCTTAAGGGGAAAAATTGGCTTGGTAAAGGTGAGTAGTGAGGCTTAAGTGAGGTGTAAGGAGAACGGTGGTCAAAAATGCGGAAGGTTAGAGAAACCTCCTTCACCTAAAAGCCCTTTGGGAGTTGATAAGTTTGTTTATTTTATGCTCTAATTACTTTTTGCGAATAACTATAATAGGGAGGTAATAAATGCAGAAAATTTATACCAGGATGGGAGATGGTTCTGTAACTGAACTAAGTGAGAGTGAATTAAAACAAGACTTAGAAGAAGGTACCAGGGATGCTGCGGAACGAGGAAAGATTCCTCCCCTTTCCAGAGATGAGCTATCATACCTTTTCGATGTCTATAGCAGTCCTGCTAAATTTGTGGGTGTAGACCATGGAAATGAAGTGATTCTTAGCTACGACAACCCCACTATTAAACTTAGACGTAGAGGGTTATTATTGCATAGGATTCAGTCGCTTCAAATTTTCGAGAAGGCTTTAGGTGCTGATACCCTGGAGTTCGGCGATGTTGATTATAGTTTTAAGCTTGTCAAAATCCCTATAACTTATGCCCAAAGTGAAGCAGAGCAAGCTTTATTGGTGACAACTGTTCCTTTGCTTTATGGCTCTATGCCCAATTTAGGTTTATACACCCGACCAGATGGTCCCTGCCCCAATCCAATGGAGCTATTACCTCAGGGTAAAATAGCCGAAGCCAGGGCAGCTCAAGAAGAGATGATAGAATATGCGGTTAACGATATGGTTTATGTAAGCAGTAAACTGTATGAATCTGGAGTAGATGGTATTGATTTCGATACTACGGCAGCAGGAGGAGATACGGATTTTTTGGCTACTTTGCGTGCTGTTGAAATATTAAAGAAGAAGTATCCTCAGATGTGTATTGAAATGGGAATGTCAGGAGAATTCATTTTAGGAATGCATGGAGAGTTAACTTATGATGGAGTACGTCTAGCGGGATTATATCCTCATAAGCAACTTGAGTTGGCTGAGAAAGCTGGAGTTACTATTTTTGGTCCATGTATTAATACTGATACAGATAAGTCATGTGCCTGGAACATAGCTCGGGCAGCTACCTTTACAAAAGCCTGTGTCCAAAATTCCCATATACCCATTCATGCTAATATGGGTATGGGTGTGGGAGGAGTTCCTGTGGTGGCTGAGCCTCCTGTAGATGCAGTATCCAGAGCCTCCAAAGCTATGGTAGAAGTAACCCGGTTAGATGGTTTGTAGATAGGGGTGGGAGACCCAGTGGGCATGGCTGCTACTCATGTTCAGGCTTCGGGTATGGGCGGAATGCGTACTGCTGGAGATCTGGTAGGGCGCATGCAGGTATCCCGAGGGATGAAAATCAAAGAGGCTAAAGAGTATGTAGCCCATAAATTAAAAGTTTCCGTATCTGACCTTGCAGACCCGGTGGTGATGAATGAGGTAAGAGCAGATTTAGATATTGGGATGTTGTCGACTCCATTCTTTCCTGGTTCGGCTATAGGCATTGAAGCTAAATTTCGCATAGCAGAACTGTTGGGTATAGAAATCAACTGTGTAAATAAATTTAAGTATAGGATAGGCAGAAAATTGAGAACGTAAGGAGTGATGATTTTTCGATGACCTAAAAGCTATAGAGTTATACTGAGAGAGGAGATTAAAAAGTATAAGGAGGTTAAATTATGGATAAAGAGGAACTTTTAAAGGAAGCCGAAAAATCGATTGTTGATGCTGATAAAGCTAAGGCTGAAGAATTGTCAAGGCGTGCTATTGCTGAAGGGATAGACCCCTTAGAGGTGATTAACAAAGGGTTCAGGGCTGGTATAACTAAAGTAGGTGATCTCTTTGGCAGGGGAGAGTTATTTTTGCCTGAGTTAATACTATCAGCCGAAGCTATGAAAGGGGCTACAGATGTTCTTACCACTGCACTGCCAAAAGAGGCTAAGGGGAGAGGAAAAGTAGTGATAGGGACTGCTCAGGGTGATATTCATGATATCGGGAAAAGCATGGTGGTCTCATTCCTGCAGGCTAACGGCTTTGAGGTTTATGATATTGGTCGTGATGTAGAGACGCAGAAATTT
>DAOUTC010000162.1 GCA_030626915.1 Dehalococcoidia bacterium | reverse complement strand
TGATATTTGTTAGGATTTGTTTAGGATTTGGAGCTTAGATATTAGAATTTTATTGAAGTTGGTCAGGGATGACAATGATACGACCTTGAGGATTCTTAAAGGCGGGGTTCATCCCCGCCTATTTCCTGGAGATTGCTTCGGCACTGGCATGCCTCGCAATGACAGAAAAGGGTTGTCATTGCGAGGCCTCCTCTTTTTGTCATTGCGAGCCGAAGGCGTGGCAATCTCAGCTCAAGACTTCAAAGGCAGAAGGCAATAGGATTACATCAAAGGTGCTTCAATCTTAAAGCTCATCCAAGATTTTATGGTATTCTGCCACACTGAGACCCATGTCACGCAAGATTTTTCGTAGCAGTGGACGAACTATGACTTGAGACCCATGGTCAGGGATGACAATGATACGACCTTGAGGATTCTTAAAGGTATTATGGCTACCCTCACAGCGTTGCCATTCGAAGCCTGCTGCTTCAGCTACCTCTTTAAGTTCCTTATAAGTAACCAGCCGAAGTTTAGTCAAGCTGAAACCTCAACTCGCCAGGTGCCGACAAAGTCTGGCAACGGCTCCTCGGGTAACACTGTCTTCAAGTATGCAGAGATCACTTCTTGTATATTTAATTCCAGCTTGGGAAGGTTTGGTGCTTGAGTATAGCAGCCAGGGAGTTCCACAACTTCCCCCACCAACCACGTGCTCTCAGGATCTCGCTCAACAACCACCGTATATGACTTTTTCATAGTTACCTCCTTCACGTGGAGATTGTAACAGCCGCAAAACGAAGGGGCAAGCAGGTCTATTGTAGCCCTTGGGGGAAGCAAAGACAAAGGACTAGTCCACAGAGACTAAATCCTGAGCACAAAATCCTAAACAATTAGTAGCCAGTAAAGATAAGGAATCTTCTGATGAATTTGTTTCAGGGATCGTGGTGCTTAGGTACCCTGCCTCTTTTTGCCTGCCTCCACGAGCTTCGAGAGTTTAGTTTGCAGCTCCTGAGCACCACGATAGATATTCTGACTCAGCTTGGCTTCAGCACTTTCAGGTTCACTTTGGAATTCCTCAGCCAGCAAACTGCTGCAAGCTACCACCGGGGTGAGAGGTGCTCTGAAATCCTGAGCAAGCGTGCTTAGCCGCTCGCGAAGCAGTAAACTGTTAGCCAGGGGCAAAGCTAATTGAGAAGCAGCGTACTTCAACAACTTTAGCTCCCTCTCCCTGTAGGCATCTGGCTTTCTGCTGCCCACAATAAGACTGCCAAAAACTTCACCTCCTGAGAAAAGAGGCATCAATACCATTGACCTTGTCTCTTGCTTCCCCAGTTTACCCAGGAAGCTAACACTCCATGCCTGGCTTGCTTTCCTGAGGTCAGACTCTAACAGTGCCCTTTTATTTTTCCTTAGCCAGGCTATGGGCGTTCTTTCCAGAGGGAGGGTGCTCTCAAAATCACGACTCAAGTTTATTTTGCCTGACAGAGGCAAAAGGCAAACAGTATCACCTCTTTCTATCCAGGCAATAGCCCCCCAGTCAATAGACATGAGCCGCTTCAGCTCTTTAGCGAAACCTTCAGCTAACTCCCTTATATTCGAGCTGGAGAGGATAATCTTGCTCAACATATTAGCCAGAGCTAATTGTTCCTCTTTTTCTCGCTTAACATTAGCCATCTACCACCCCCTAACTTCAATTTCTAAATCCTAATATCTAAATCATAAACAAAATCTAATTTCCAAATTCAAATACCAAAACCCATTTTGTTTTGAATTTTTGTCATTAGTGCTTTGATATTGTTTAGTATTTCGAATTTCGTGCTTAGGATTTATCATAATTTTTGCCCTGTCTTTTTGCATTTTTATTTTTACATTTTTATTTCGCTTCGTTCATTTCACCAGCCAATCTTTGGTCTTCAGTCCAGTGCTCCACTCAACCCTCTGTTTCCACCTTCTTCTGCGCTCAGCAAACACGGCTATGGGAATTACACCCATCATGCTTAGAAGCCACCAGGGACGGGAGATTATCACAATGGTGAAATCGCCCTTAAGGTCGGCAATCTCCACCACGTGCTCCCCCACCATAGCCTCAATTATGCTGAAGCTCACCACCTCGCTCTCTCCAGGCTCTAAAGTGACGCTCTTTACCGCCCTGACCTCCCCATCAACCTTGAGCTCCAGGGTGCAT
>DAOUTC010000106.1 GCA_030626915.1 Dehalococcoidia bacterium | reverse complement strand
TTCCTTCGCCGCAGAGGCTAAAATCAACCTCCATGCCAAAGTGCTCAGCGGTATCAATGACCATCACAAAGCCGAAGCTTTATTCAAAGCCTTAGGACGAGCTCTGGATGCAGCTACCCAAATTGATGAAAGACTCATTGGTAGAATCCCCAGCACCAAGGAAGTTATTGAAAGCTAAAAGGTTAAATCAGTAAGCGATTGGCTCTCCCATTTTGTAATCTAAAATATTCTTGCTATAATGATGTTTGATAGACTAAGAAAGGGTTTATGAAAATCAAAGGAGGAGATGCTATGGTAGATTTACTCAGAAAAACGGTTTTAACAGGAATTGGCCTCGCCTACATGACAAAGGATAAGATTGAGGAGGTGGCGAAAAAAATTAGCGCAGAGAGCAACCTCACTGAGGAAGAGGGTAGAAAGTTAGCTAAAGACCTGCTGAACCAATCAGAGGAGGCTAAACGAAATCTGGAAACTCGAATTGATAAAGTTGTGAAGAGCGCTTTAGGGAAACTGGACATTCCGTCACGTCAGGATTTGCAGAAACTCGAAAGTCGTGTAGAAGAATTGGAAAAGTTGAGGGAAAAGAGGGAGTAGTAGTTCCTGACAATAAGTATACTGCGAATGGACCAGTTTTCCCAGTCTGTGACTGAGTTTTGTAGTAGCGTTATAGGCCTGGGAAGTTTTTGATCTTTGATAATTGGTGTAGGCGTTCATAGGTGTATGTGCGGTGGTAATCCAGTAGCTTCTGGCATAAAGGGGGGAGATAATCATTTGGTAGAATATGTAGCGAACAAATTCGGTTCTTCAGCTTGTTAAAAGCAAATGCACATGGTCAAGAAGCCACTCTTTTGAGCTTGAGCCTGTGATATATAATTAGTTCATAGATTTGGCAATCTCCTTACTCCCCTCCTCTAGTTAGTGTTAGTTTTGGCGACCTGTCCTCTCACCTGTTCGCTTAACTTCTGCCCCTTTCTCTTTCTAATGCGTGAAGCGGCTCTCTTCACATGGTATACTTTCCCAATAAACGCTACCGTATGGCAAAAGAATGATTCGTAGAATTGGGGTGATAACTCATTCATATCGTCACATTAACCGTTACCGAGAAATAATTGTTATATTGGTTAAGTACGGTTTTGGAGATCTAATAACTAGGACTCATTTAGAGAAATACGTTGATCTTGGTAAGAGATTCCTTCCGGGGAAGGGGGCTAGAGAGATTATATCTCTTTCCCGCTGGGAACGGATAAGGATGGCGCTGGAGGAACTTGGCCCGACTTTTGTAAAAGCTGGCCAGATAATGAGTAGCAGGCCTGATCTATTGCCTCATGAACTTATTGTTGAGCTTGAGAAACTTCAGGATTCTGTGCCTCCTTTTTCGGGAGAAGAAGCGAAGCGATTAGTTGAACAGGAACTTGGTAAACCTATATCCGACCTTTTCTATGAATTCACGGATACTCCTATTGCTTCAGCCTCAATAGCACAAGTCCATGAAGCCGTACTCCAGGGCGGAGAAAAAGTCGCCGTCAAAGTTCAACGTCCAAGGATAGAACAGATTATCGAAGTTGACCTAGAAATAATGCTTCATCTTGCTACACTGATGGAAAAACACCTGCAGGGGATGGATATATTGAATCCTGCGGGCATAGTTAACGAATTTGAGCGCAGTATCAGAAAGGAAATAGACTTCACTATTGAGGCCACACACATTGAACGTTTTGGCAACAATTTTCGGGGAGTTCAGACTATCCATGTGCCAAAAGTTTATAGAAACTATACTACAAGAAAAATTCTCACAATGGAGTTTATTGATGGCATCAAAGTCTCTAATCTTGATGCATTGTCAAAATCGGGGAATGACCCTAAAACTATTGCAAGTTGGGGGACTGATCTTGTTCTTAAGCAGGTGTTTGAACATGGTTTTTTTCACGCTGACCCTCACGCCGGCAATATTATGGTGTTGGATAACAATATTATCTGCTTTATTGATTTCGGTATGATGGGGAGGCCGTTACCTAAGCAGCGAGAATATCTCAGCAGTATTATCGTTGGAATAGTCAACAGAGACGCAAAAAGAATAACAAAAACTTTCCTACAATTATCAAACAGCAGGCGTATTGAGAACATTGACCAACTGGAATATCAAGTGGATGAATTGGTAGACCAGTATTCTTATTTACCACTAAAAGACATAAATATGGGCCAATTGTTGAACGAAGTGATTAAGTTGTTTGTTGCTTATAAACTGAAAATGCCACCTAATCTTTACTTACTAGTAAAAGCCTTGGTGAGCATTGAGGGTGTAGGCAGGGTATTGGACCCGGATTTTAATATGGTGAAACATATGGAGCCGTTTGCCAAAAAATTATTAAAAGCTCGTCTAAGTCCTCGCAGATTGGCAAAGGATACATATTTAGCAACTACGGAATTTAGTCTTTTACTTCGTGACCTTCCCTCAGAAATAAGGGGTATAATTGAGCAAATCAAGGTTGGACAATTCAAGATAGAGTTCGAGCACAAAGGGCTGGAGCCCTCGCTCAGGAAAGGCGACCAAATCAGCAATCGTATTGCATTCGCGATTGTTTTAGCTTCTTTGGTTATAGGCTCTTCTCTTATCGTTCTGTCAGGAATCCCACCTAAGTGGAATGAGATACCTATCATTGGAATAATTGGTTTTCTTGGGGCTGGCATAATGGGCTTTTGGTTGCTTATTTCAATACTGAGGCATGGCAGAATGTAAATTATTTACAAGCCTCTGTTTACTATGATTTTAGCTTGAATTCATAAGAGATTGGGCATGTCACATGCTATCGTTCCCATGGATGAAGCTCTGTCTGAGGTGCTGGTGGTGGATATAAGGGGCAGAGCCTACAGTGTTGTAGAAGTATCCTTTGGCCGGGTTAACATAGGTGAGTTATGTGCTGACTTAATCCGTCACTTTCTTGGTTCCTTTGCCTCTGAAGCTAAAATTAACCTCCATGCCAAGGTAATTACTGGCATCAATGACCATTACAAGGCTGAAACCCTATTTAAAGCCTTAGGCCGAGCTCTGGATTCAGCCACACGTATTGACGAAAGGCTGCTTGGCAGAGTCCCCAGCACTAAAGAAGTTATTGAGGGCTAGAAGGTATATAAGAATCGAACTTCAAAGTTTCTGCCAGTCGTAAAGAACATAGATTTACTTCGCGCGGAGTTGTTCTTACGGCTTTGTTACAATGAAACTTGCAGATGGAATTACTAATGTATCACCTATGGCTGCTAGGGTAAGGTGTGATAAGCCTATGTAGATATTATTTGACCGTAGTTTTCAAATAATGTCGCCAACAATTCATATGAACAATTCGATGCATTGTGTAACTTGACAGTAAAGCCTCGTTCAACTACGATTTTTGTATTGGCAACAATTGAGGTCACTTGGCATGAGGGTTAACCGTCCTAGGAAGCGACACAACATATTCCAAGTTGCCCTTCTATTGATAGTGCCCTTCCTTGTTGTCTTGTTATTGGCAGGTTGTGAATCGAGAGAACAGCCACTGAAGGAGGGAGAGATGGTGCTAGCTGTCAAGTTCTAGATGCTATGCAAGGGCATATCCTCGCACAAGGTCAGCTCACAGGCACGTACCAACGTTAGTTTGTGAAATGGCACTTCCCATCTATTGCCAATGTAACAATGTGGCTTTTTAGTTAGCAACCTGCTGATTTCGTACTGTGCGCCGCAGTGATTGGCGTGGAGAGCGGATGCATTGGCTGTTTGGTGTAGGCACCGCGTAATCAAAGCCTTGCAGTGTCCGGCGCTCCAGTGTCGCGTTGAGAACATGTTCAAGAGCGTGCACCATGGGCGCATCTGCGCTTGTCACAAATGTTAATGCTTTACCGTTTTTGTTAACCCGTCCCGTGCGGCCGATGCGATTAATATAGGCATCCGTACCGTCGGGCATATCGTAATTAATGACGTGCGAAATACGCAAAACGTCAATGCCACGGGCGGCAATGTCAGTTGCCACCAGAATCTTAAACAAGCCAGTACGGAAGCCATCGAGCGCAGCCTGACGCCTGTACTGCGGCAGGTCGCCTTGCAGGTCGGTTGCTTTGAAACCCGCTTTTTTAAGCTGCTGTGCGACGCGCTCGGTACGATGCTTGGTACGCGTAAAGACAAGTACCGACTCTGTTTCAGTATGGCGTAAGAGTTCTATCAGCAATGCAGTTTTGAGGTGTTGCTTAACCGGGTACAACGCGTGTGACACCGTGGTTGTCGGTACTGTGTGGCCGATTTGTACGGTGACCGGATAATGCAGGATATCTTGCACCAGACGCCGGATATCATCAGGCATAGTGGCCGAGAACAGCAGTGTCTGTCGCGGCTTTAGCAGGCACCTTA
>DAOUTC010000133.1 GCA_030626915.1 Dehalococcoidia bacterium | reverse complement strand
GCCCATCAAGCGATGGGCCCACTAAAGATGAAGGTAGTTAGAGGCTCCCCTAATTCTAAATAACTTAACAGTATTACTGTCTTCATTTACTTAAATTCTGAGCATATACTATAAATGATACTTCAATTTTATGCAACTCAAAACCTATTGACAAACCTCAAGGCTCAAGCGTAAATTCTATAATCATTTGTTATACAAAGAGAGCAGTTCTTAATTGAAATTTGGTCGGAGAGTTTAGCGGCGGCTCTGATTTACAGTCAATCGGAGGAGGTACTTATTAAGAAAGGAGGATAATGGGAAATGCTATAGCAACAATACGAGAGAAGTAGGAAAGGAACTTAAGAAAACTGAAAAGCGAGGTGAGTAAATGAGAGTATTGGGTAAGGAAAATCTGGAAGATATAGCATGTGGAGCAACACTACTCGGAGCGGGCGGAGGTGGGTCTTCAACGCCAGGCTTAAAAATTATAAGGAAAATGCCGGCAGTTACCTTAGTCGAGGTAGAGGATGTACCCGATGATAGCACTGTGGTTGTCGTGGCTGGCATGGGTTCACCGGTTGTATTACTTAAGGAAGGATGGAAGGGAGAAGAAATACCCGCTTTTGAAAAGATGCAAGAAGTACTGGGTAAGAAGATAGATTATATAGTGCCTGTCGAGACTGGAGGCTTCAATTCTATAATCCCTATGCATGCAGCCTATGCCAAAGGTCTCCCTGTTATTGATGGTGATGGTGCAGGAAGAGCTATTCCAGAACTGGAGCAAACAACTTTTCACCTATCTGGGATAGCTATTGAACCTCTAACGTTAGCGGATTCTAAAGGCAATAGTGCTGTAGTATATCCTTCCAGCGCGTATATGGGAGAGGAAATGTGCCGGGCGATTGCCACTGTATTTGGTATGCTGGCTGGCTTAGCTTGTTATCCAATGACAGGAAAGCAACTTAAGAAGGCAGTAATACCTGGGGCTCTATCACTGGCAGAAAAAGTAGGAAAGGCTATAAGAGAGGCAAGAGAGTCTGGAAAGGATGTAGTGGAGGCGGCAACAAAATCCATGGATGCTATTGTACTGGCAAGGGGTAAAGTTGCCAAGAAGACAGAAGAGGTTAAGGCAGGCTTTGATTATGGCAGAGTTTTTGTAGAAGACGTCGTCGTGGACTACAAAAATGAGAATATGATGGCCTGGAGGAGGGATAAACCTATTGTAATGGTGCCCGACTCAATTTGCTGGCTTACTACGGACGGTGTGCCTTTAACAAATGCCGATATGAAAGAAGGCCTGGAAGTGACAGTGCTAGGGAAAAAAGCCCATAAAAAGTGGAGAGTACCTGGAGGGTTTGATGTATTTAGACATGTTCTTAAACTTCTGGGTTATGAAGGAGAATACAAGCCGATAGAAGAAATTCTGAAATAAGGACAAATGATATAATACCACTCTTTTAGCTCCTGATTGAGAGAAGGATAAAACTATGAAAATCAAGGTGATACTTCCAGTAATCACAAAGGAATTCATAGACCCCACTCTGGAAGAGGTAGAGAAATTTGCCTCTAAAGGCACAGAAATCAATGCTGAGTGTATTGAGTATGGGACGGCATCAATTGAATGTAAGTATGATGAGATGCTGGATGCCCCTGGGATTATCAAGGTAGCAGAGAAGGCACAGTCTGAAGGTTTCGATGGGGTGATTATAGATTGTTTTGGGGACCCTGCTTTGGAGGCAGTTAGAGAGAAACTTGATATCCCTGTAGTAGGTCCTGGCAGGGTGTCTATGCTTTACGCAGCGGATTTGGCGCACAGATTTTCCATTGTAACTGTATTGGAGAACCTATTGGCTATACTTGAAAATAGAGTTATGGAGGTGGGATTGGGTAGCAAGCTGGCGTCTGTAAGGTCTGTTGACATACCAGTTCTTGACATAATGAATATCGAAAAGCTAACAGCTGCTTTAGTTGACGAGTCGATAAAAGCAATAGAGGAAGATGGTGCGCACGCTATCATCTTAGGGTGCACAGGGTTCCTCGGGGTAGTGGATAATTTACGGGATGCTCTAAAAAAGAAAGGTTACGAAGTCCCAGTAATATATCCCGTGGCTGTGGCGGTAAAATATCTAGAAACGCTGATATCTCTTAATTTGGCACAGGGCAAAAGAACATATATGCCCCCACCGAAAAAGGAAAGAAATATATTAGAGAGGTTATAAATGACAAGAAGGTTGTTAGGTAAGGAAGAACTTGAAGATATAGCCTGGGGTTCAACAATTTTGGGAGCAGGTGGAGGTGGTTCTCCTCAAGATGGCTTAAATCTTGTTAAGCAAATAAAAAGTAAGGTAGTAATATTTGATGTTGAAGACTTATCAGAAAATGCCCACGCAGTAGTAGTAGCCGGGATAGGGTCTCCAAAAGCTATGATTGAAAAAGGCTTCGGACCTGAGGCTGTGTTTGCCTATGAAGCAATTAAGAATATGACTGCAGTGGGAGGAATCGACCTAGCTTATTTAATGCCAGGTGAAATTGGTGGCCTTAATACCATAACACCGCTTTATGTGGCCTCACAAAAGGGCATTCCGGTTGTTAACGCAGACGGTAATGGACGCGCCGTTCCCGAGCTAAGCACAGGGCTCTATCCCATATACAAGATTCCTACCAGCCCCTTAGTGGTTGCCAACAAGGCAGGAGATGTTATAGTAGCTTACTTGAAAGACCCACTCGATACTGTAGCGGCGGAGACAATAGCTAGAACGGCTGCCGTCTCATTTGGAATGCTGGCAGCATTCGCTACCTGGATAGTCGACAGGGAAACTATAAAAAAATACCTGGTGCCAAATTCTGTTTCCAAGTCTGAAGAGATAGGTAGAGCAATAAGGAAATCAAAAGCCGGTGGCATGGATACGGTGAGAGAGGTTATAAGAATTACTGACGGGAGAGAGGTTTTTAGAGGTAAAATCAAGAGAATTGAGACAAGAACAGTTGAAGGTTTTGACTTTGCCAGAACAACTATTGAAGGTATTGCAAATTACAAAGATAAGATATTTAATATAGACTCCAAGAACGAGAATATGATTGGCTGGCAGGATGAGAAACCAATAATTATGGTTCCAGACTTAATAACTATGATGACAACTTCAGGCGAGCCCATT
>DAOUTC010000053.1 GCA_030626915.1 Dehalococcoidia bacterium | reverse complement strand
GGGGACGAGCCCCGACCCTACAAGATGTAACCATAGTGGTGGGGTTCATCCCCGCCTTATTCTCGCAATGGCGTAAAAGGCTGTCTAAAGTGTCCACTATCTATCTGAACTAGATCATTGGTACTATCCTTTTTCACCAGGATGCATCGGAAGGACTAATTTAAGCGCCTTTCCGCTTAGCTGGAGATTGGCTACCAGTCAAGCGACTAAAATGGGATTTCACTCATGTTATACTAGCTCAATCTTTCTTAAGGTAAATTCGCTCTATGAAATCGAAGCAAATTTTCGGGCTCAATCCCAATGTGTTTTTCCTGGGGCTGGTCAGCTTCCTTACCGATATCAGCAGTGAGATGATTTTTCCCATCTTCTCCTTGTTTCTGTTCAATGTGCTCCATGCACCCACCACGGTTATTGGACTAATT
Organism: Dehalococcoidia bacterium; assembly: GCA_030626915.1. Lineage (GTDB taxonomy): Bacteria > Chloroflexota > Dehalococcoidia > GIF9 > AB-539-J10 > JAUWHW01. The sequence goes on along the minus strand of DAOUTC010000053.1, from coordinate 7,634 downwards.
GAAGGGGCGGCCGGCAGTATAGCTTCTCTGGTTAGAATCTTGAGCGGCTGGCTGAGTGATAAACTGGGAAAGAGAAAATCTTTGACTGTCCTGGGCTATGGGTTATCCACCATTGCCAAGCCTTTCATGTATGTAGCTACAACCTGGGGTATAGCCTTCGGGGTGAGGTTTGCCGACAGAGTGGGCAAGGGTATTCGCACAGCCCCCCGGGATGCTTTAGTAGCCGATTCTTTAACACCCGAGCAAAGAGGTAAGGGCTTCGGCATCCATCGTGCTATGGATACTTTTGGTGCTGTTGTGGGCATTATCTCAGCGGTAATTGTTGTCCTCCTCTGCCAGGGCGAGAGCTGGGCACTTACCAGGGGCACTTATCAGCAACTAGTATTAATTGGCATTATCCCTGCGGTGCTGGCTTTATTTGTGTTCTTCTTTGTTCGAGAGCCTAAGAAGGAAATATCAAGGGGCACTTCTTCTGCAGCCAAACTTAGTGGTCTGCTTTCTGGCTTGGATAAACGATTCAAGATTTTCCTGGGCATTATTTTTCTATTTACTCTGGGCAACTCCAGCGATGCCTTCCTTGTACTTCGAGCACAAAACTTGGGTAATCCTGTCCTTTACATACTTCTGATGTTGCTGCTGTTCAATTTTATCTATGCCTCTCTATCCACGCCGGCGGGTATATTATCGGACAAGCTAGGCAGAAAACGAGTTATGTTGCTAGGCTGGCTAATTTATGCTCTTGTTTACCTTGGATTCGGCTTAGCTTCACCTGGAGCTTCGTGGCAACTATGGCTATTGTTTGGTTTTTACGGGCTTTATTATGGGTTAGCGGAAGGAGTGACTCGTGCTTTTGTAGCTGATTTAGTGCCTGTGGAGAAGCGAGGAACCGCTTACGGCCTTTTTCATGGTATAGTGGGGATTACGCTACTTCCAGCGAGCCTTATCGCTGGCTGGCTATGGCAGGCTATCAACCCAGCAGCCCCTTTCTTTTTTGGTGCCGCTATGGCCTTCCTGGCTATGATAGGACTACTGGTGCTAATTAAGGAGTGATTCTCCGCCTGCTGTCTCGGTGGCAGTGACATTCTTCAGTTATATTTATTGCTGTCCACGAGGTAAAATGATACCTTTTGCCCACGAACTAGAATGATACCCTTGGATGCGGATCGAAGAACATGATGTATCTCCTATGTTTCTCTTTGATGACATGAGGTAGCTCACAAAGGAATTGGTCCTTATGCCACACTTTTATCTTCTTCTCTAAATGGATATGAAGCTTAACCTTGGAAGCCACCATATTGTGCTCCCTAGGAATAACATAAGTAATTCCATTCAAGCTGAAGCTGTGTAATACCAAGATCAAAATGCTAAAGCGGGTTTCTTATGGCCTAAGAAATGTAGAGGTTTATTGGAGAAAGGTGCTCCTGGGCTTTGTACCATCTCGTAGCTGTTTCCACACAATTTGACAAGGAACCTACAATGTCTTGACACTTCGGCGAAGGCTGTATATAATTTCAGTCCACAAAACTTGTTTATAATAAAGTTAACTTGTATAATTAAAACAAGTGAAGCAGTATAGACAGACTTTTACCAAAGTTGCAAAGTGCTTTCTGGTGCTTTTAAGCATAATCCTTATTTTCTTGGCAGCCTGTACCCCTGCCGAACCTACACCTCCAGGAGCCGTAGTTGATGACCTGGGGAGGTCAGTCAACATTGAAAAAATACCCCAGAGAATCGTCTCCTTAGCCCCTTCCAATACCGAAATCTTATTCGCTTTAGGTTTGGGAGAAAAGGTAGTGGGGGTAACGGAATGTTGCAATTATCCGCCAGAAGCTTTGGATAAGGAAAAGGTAGGAGGATTTTCCACACCGGATATAGAAAAGATAATTGCTCTCCAACCAGATTTGATACTGGCAAGCAGTATTCATGCTAAGGAGGTCATTCCTGCTCTGGAGGAAAGAGGTCTTACAGTGTTTGCCCTGGCGCCAGAAAATCTAGATGAAGTACTTAAAGATATTGAGGTGGTGGGGAAGATAACTGGTAAGGAAGAGGAAACATCTGAGCTTGTGGCTCAAATGGAAAACAGGATTAAAGCGATAACGGACATAACCAGAGACCTGGAGGAAAGGCCAAGGGTCTTTTATATTACTTGGCACGACCCATTGTGGAGCGTAGGCTCGGAAACCCATCATCAAGAGCTGATTGAAAAGGCGGGTGGGGTGAATATTTTTCAGGATATTACAGGGTATAAGACGGTTAACCTTGAAACAGTTATTGCTCGCGACCCTGAGGTAATTATTGCTTGCACTGGACATGGCGAGGCTAAGGGCAAACCATTTGAATGGGCGATGGAAGAGCCGAGACTTGGAGTCACTGAAGCTCGCAAGAATAATAGGATATACCAAATCGATGCCGATTTAGTTAGTCGCACTGGGCCGAGAATAATCGAGGCTTTGGAGCAGTTTGCGCATTTCATCCATCCTGAGATTTTCGACAAGGTGGGGGGTGATTAAATGAAAGTCTTTGCTTCTTGGAGTGGGGGTAAGGAATCTGCCTTGGCAACTTATAAGGCAATTTTGCAAGGTCACCAGGTTTTATATCTGGTCAACTTCATTTCCGAGGATGGGAAGAGGTCAAGGTCTCATGGCATCCTGGCCAAGGTCTTGGATTTGCAAGCAAAAGCCATTGGGATTCCCATGGTGCAAGTCAAAACATCCTGGGAGAATTATGAGGAGAACTTTAAGAAGGTTGTGACTGAACTTAAAGAGAAAGGGATAGAGGGAGGAGTTTTTGGCGATATGGATTTAGAGGAGCATAAGGAGTGGGTGAAGAGGGTTTGTGCTGAGCTTGAAATAGAGCCTTTCTTGCCACTTTGGGGGACTGAACCTGGGGAGCTTCTCGCCGAGTTTTGGCGAAATGGATTTAGGGCAAAAGTCGTGGCTACCAGGCTGGACGAGAGCTTGCTTGGCAAGAGCTTGGATAAAGCTCTTTTAGCCGAGATTCAGAAATTCAATTCTCATCCCTGTGGGGAATCTGGCGAATACCATACTTTTGTAACCAATGGGCCAATTTTTAAGCGGCCACTTAAAGTTATCCTAGGTAAGAGAGAAAGGAGGAGTGATGTGTGGTTTTTGGAAATCTCGGCTGAGGTTAGCTACGAGGGGTGAAGCTCGAAGCCTTGTCCCGAGCGGAGCGAGGGAACTCAATGAGATTGCTTCACTTCGTTCGCAACAAGGATTGCCACGCTTCGCTCGTAGCTAACAGGAGCAAAGGGCTCAGAATGACAGTGAGTGAGAAGTAGCGAATAAAGACTGAGAGGAGAGACTAAGATGAAGGAGAGAGGCTTAATTCAGATATATACTGGAGATGGCAAGGGGAAGTCTACCGCCGTAGTTGGTCAGGCAGTTCGAGCTGCAGGTCATGGTTTTAAGGTGGGCTTCATTTCCTTCTTTAAGGCCCCCCAGTTATTTGGGTATGGCGAATTTGGGCCGCTGCAAAAACTTGGCATAGCCACTTTTTTCTTCGCTAAAAGGCATCCCCACTTCTATAAGGAAATAAGTCATGATGAGGTGAGGGAGGAATGTTTAAAGGGAATAGAGTTTACTAAGGAACTTTTTAGCGACGGGACTTGGGATATGTTGGTTTTGGATGAACTAATTATTGCCATACGTGACGGCTTTTTGAAAGAGGAGGAAGTTCTCTCTCTTTTAGAAGCAAAGCCGCAAAGGCTTGAGCTCATCTTGACTGGTCGTGGGGCAACAGAGGGAATCGTAAGGAAGGCGGATTTGGTGAGCGAGGTTAAAAAGGTAAAGCATCCTTATGAGCAAGGAATAAAAAGCAGGGAAGGCATTGAATACTAATATCTATCATATCACTTATGCCCCTGGGGCTAAAAGCCTTTGTCTCCATTTCTGGGGCTGCAATATGAGGTGTCGTGGCTGTATACGCCAGAAGGAGATTTACGACTGCCACTTAGAGGAAACTAAGGACGCTATTTTTGAGGGAACGGAGAAATCCCCAGAAAAACCTGCTCGTTTTCTGGAATTTAATCAAGTCATGGATATTCTAAAGAGCTTGGATTTTAGCCAGGTCAGATTTATGGGCATGGAGGCTACATTGGACCCTGAGCTTCCCAAGCTAGCTGAAGCCCTTCATAAAGAATTTCAGAGTTACAATATTCTCCTTACTAATGGCTTAAGACTCATTCCCATGGAGCATATAGATGAGGTCGTGGTGAGCATAAAGGCTTACCAGAATGAGCTTCATCGGGATTATACCGGGGTATCTAATAAAGAAATATTTGGGAACTTTGCCAAACTTCATTCCTGGGGCAAAAGGCTTCGGGCGGAAAGCGTTCTCATTCCTGATTACATCGACTGCTATGAGATCGAGCGTATTGCTGAATTTATCGCCGAAGTGGATAGAGCTATCCCTTACAGAATCGATGCCTATTTTCCTGCAGGAGATAACCCCTGGAGGCGAGCCACTCCTGATGAAGTGAAAGAGGTGGTTGGGGTGGCAGGAAAACACCTCCTTAATGTCTCCTGTTTGAAAGGGGATGAAAAGCTTAAGTACAAAGTAGTGCGGATATATTAAATGTCACGTGCCATTTCTAAACCGTTTGCTGAGCCTGTTAGTGAGGCTGTCATACCTTATCCTCTTCGCTGGAAAGGCAAAGTTTGTGCTTTAGTAGGGCTTGTTGGGCTGCTTTTAGCAGTAATTATATTTGCCACCACTTTGGGAAGTGTCCACATACCTTTTCGTACCTGCTTTCAAGTCCTTCTTTCCCAGTTGCCTTTTCTTCATATTGTCCCCTCTTGCCCGGAAATTTTTGGAATAACCCTAAATCTGGAAAATCTTGAGATGATAATCTTGGACATCAGGCTGCCACGCATTTTCCTGGCAGGTTTGGTAGGGGCAGCTCTGGCGGTGGCTGGAGCCACCTATCAGGGCATATTCCGCAATCCTCTGGCTGACCCTTATCTTCTTGGCGTTGCCTCAGGAGCTGGGTTAGGAGCTACTATTGCTTTTCTCATCCCCTTTACTTTTTCCTGGATGAGATTTGGAGCCATCCCTTTATTTGCCTTTATAGGTGGAATGGGGGCCGTTGCTGTGGTCTATTCAGTAGCTCGTGTAGGCAAGACCTTGCCGGCGACCACCCTTATTCTGGCTGGAGTAGCCTTAGGAGCTTTCCTATCCTCAATCACCTCTTATCTTATGACCATCTGTGGTGAGGAGTTACACGGTATTGTATTTTGGTTGCTGGGCGGACTTTCCCTAACCAAATGGGCTGAGGTATGGACAGTTCTTCCCTGTGTGACAGCAGGAGTCATAGTCATCTGGCTTCATGCTCGGCCTCTTAACGTGATGCAGCTTGATGAGGAGCAAGCACAGCAATTGGGCATTAATGTAGAAAAGGTTAAGCTCATATTACTGGGTGCTGCCACCCTTATTACCTCCGCCGCAGTTTGTTTCACTGGGCTTATAGCTTTTGTGGGCATAATCGTTCCCCATGCGGTGAGACTTATCTGGGGTCCAGACCATCGTTTCTTGCTTCCTTTATCTACCTTGGTCGGCGGCATATTCCTCATCTTAGCTGATACCTTGGCTCATACTCTGCTTCCTCCTACAGAGATTCCGGTAGGGGTAATCACTGCTTTCTGCGGAGCTCCCTTCTTTCTCTATCTATTGCGAAGAAGGAAGGGGCTTGCTTTCTTCTGAAAGGAGGAAAATGCGAGAGAAGGAAATCGATATCAGCCTGGAAGGGACAAAAGCTGGAATAATCTACCACCAGTTTCAGGGGATAGAGGTAAAGACCTTGCTGGCCTTTTTTACCAGAGAAAGAAGATGTTTAAGCACCAGGGAAGGGTTTAAGAATATAAAAGTGGTGGCTAACCACTATAACCCTCCCCCTTTATGGGAATTTGTGCATCAAAATTACGATGCCTATATGAACAAAATTTTCAGCGATTTGAATCTTCCTCCAACTAAGACAGCCATGTTATTGACCGGAGCGGATATGGATAATTTTGCCCTCAAAAAGGAAGAATACCGGGAGTTTAAGGTCTTTGCCTTGGTTACCGCCGGAACGAGTTCCAATGCCCAGAGGATAGGGGTTGACAGGGCGGGAAGCCTGGAAAGGGAGGGAAGGTTTGAGACTTTGGGCACTATTAACGTGATAGCCTTGACTGATGCCTTGCTCTCGGAGGGGGCAATGGCTCGGGGGATAATCACCTTAACTGAGGCGAAGGTAATAGCTCTTGAGGATCTGGATATCAGAAGCTCTTACAATCCTGAAATTCGAGCCACGGGCACAGGAACTGATAATGCCATAATAGTATCTGGTGAAGGACCGAAGGTGGATTATTTAGGTGGACACGGTAAGATGGGAGAGCTTATGGCCAGGGCAGTAACTTCAGCGGTAAAGGAAGCTATATTTAAGCAAAACGGGATAAAGAGGGAATGATTTTTATTTGTCACCCTGAACGAAGTGAAGGGTCTCTAGACGCTGTCCTGAGCAGTGCGAAGGATTCTTCGCTTGGCTCGGAATGACAGGAGGAATCAGAATGACAAGGGGAATAGGTATTAGGAATGATTGAACTAAAGGATGTTAGCTTAGGCTATGACCACCGGGCGGTGTTAAATAACATAAACCTGAAGGCGGTGTCAGGTGAGATGTTGGGTCTCATCGGGCCCAATGGCTCGGGAAAATCAACATTGCTCAAAGGAGTAACTCGGGTGGTCAACATCTTTTCGGGGCATATCTCCATCGATGGTCGGGATATAAAAAACATGAAAAGAGAGGAACTGGCTCGCCTTATTGCCGTGGTGCCACAGAATCCTGTTTTACCCCAGGCCTTTACCGCCTTTGAAGTGGTGCTCATGGGGCGGACGCCCCATCTTGGGCTTCTTCGCTACGAAGGAGAAAAAGACATAGCTATTGCCTGGCAAGCGATGAGAGCGACGGGAACCCAATTCTTTGCTGAGCGTAGAATAGGTGAACTCTCTGGAGGGGAGAGACAGAGGCTTATTATCGCTCGGGCCTTAACCCAACAACCAAGGGTGCTCTTGCTTGATGAGCCAACTGCAAATTTGGATATAAAACACCAAGTCGAGATTCTGGACCTGGTTAAAGGTCTTTGTTTTGAGCAAAATTTAACTGTCGTTGTTGCCTTACATGACCTGAATTTAGCCGCTCAATATTGTGATTGGTTGGTTATGCTAGATGGAGGGCAGATTTATACTAAGGGGATACCACAAGAGGTGCTTACAGTCCAGAATATTAAGGAGGTCTATGGTGCTGAAGTATGCGTTTATCCTCACCCGGTTAATAAGTTGCCGGCTACTCTTATCATGGCTGGTGAAGGTAAAAGGGAAAGAACTTATATTCAGCGGTAGGGGAAGCGATGGAAGGTTTATTCATTCTGCTGCTGGCTTTGGTAATCGATATTTTGCTTGGGGAGCCACCTCGAGTTATGCATCCAGTGGTGTGGATGGGGAAGGTAATCTCCTTTTTGGAGAGGTTCGCTCCTACTCAGGGAACACGGGCGCAGTTGGTTTATGGCGCTGGCATGGTTTTACTTACTACTTTCATTTTCACTTCACCTGTTTATTTTCTTTTACTCTATGTGAATGAG
>DAOUTC010000007.1 GCA_030626915.1 Dehalococcoidia bacterium | reverse complement strand
GCACGCGTATAGTGAGCAAGCTGCGTTTGTACAGGTCCAATATAGAGGTCGGCAGGTCGGCAAAGTCTAGTGATTCCTTATTCACCCAAGCTCGCCAGTAGTCACAGGTGCGCGTGATGAATGACTCAGGTCCGCGTTCGTGAACCAGGGCATCGAGTTCCTCAACTCCGTGGAAGCGGGTACTTGCCGCCAGCCAGTGATAAATGGTTGAACTTCCCCTAGCGGGCACAGCGGTGTCATAGAGCCCGATGACACCCTCAGCGAATCCACACGTAAGAGGCACCTTCCCCAATTTGCCATCTTCGGCATCGTGCCATGCACCTTGTTCATATTCTGATTTTGTGCTTCCAGTTGTCCAATCGTCAATGCCAATCCTTTTATTTACTTGGCCACCTGCCAGGAAGTAACGCCGCTCTTTGTACATCACCAATGCTCTCAGCCTTGGGTGGTAGTAGATAGTATCGCCGATTTCATTGCCCAGAATCCGTAGCGCATAATGGAAGAATAGGCGTACATTGCGTGGGTAATCTCGGTGATTGGCTATATCAACCCGCCTTAAGAAGATGTCCCGGTGAAAGTCCACAACATCAGAGAAGGTGAGAGTGAGCCCTATTGCAGGGTTAGTAGCAATAACACGGGTGACCAGACTCTCGCTTTCATAGTCCATTTCCTTCAGCCACTCAGGGCTGTCAATCCATGCGAAGCTTCCGTCAACCCAGATGCCAGTACGTGATACACAACCTTCAGTATGGTTCTCTTTGCCAACATAAGGATAGTAGATGTCCCGGATGTTGTAATCAATATCGAAATTGATGAACAGGTTGCCATTGCCTATAGGTAAGTCTCTGGGCATGTTAGTTGTTAGATTACCCCCCTCTCTTGGTTTAATGCACTATTATAGACTTTTAGGGTTTTCTCAGCTGCCCGGCCCCCTGAAAGTTTTCCTGCAGTCTCCCTGGCATGCTCACCCATGGTCTTTCTAAGTTCGGGCGGCTTAATACCCTATTATAGACGTCTATTGTTTTCTGAGCTACCCAATCCCATGAAAGGTCTTCTACGGCCTCCCTGGCATGCTCACCCATGGTCTTTCTAAGTTCGGCATTTAGAAGCAGCAACTCGATTTTTGCTGCTAGGTCATTGACATCGGAGGGCTCTCTAAGTAGGAGGCCATTTACCCCGTCGATTATGACGTCGGCAGCTCCGGCAACCCCGCTGGTGATTACGGGTAAGGCGCTAGCCATAGCCTCGACAATGACCAGGCCAAAAGGTTCATATATGGTAGGAAAAACGAATATATCGCTAGCAGCATAGTATTCCCACAGAACGCTGGTGTGAGGAACAAAGATTATCCTCTCCCTCACCTGCTTTAGCTCCGCAAGCTGACCATAAAGTTTCTCGTCGCCGCTACCAACGATCAAAAGTTTGACATCCGGCCGGGGAAGTAGCGAAAGCGCTTCTATAGTATAAGACACTCCTTTTCTCTCCCAATCACCCCCAGCGAACATCAGTACCAAGTCACTACGGGATATGCCATGCCTTTGTCTGATCCTATCCCTGTAGAGTGGCCGATTTGCTGGGTTAAACATCTTCAGATCAACCCCATTGGGGATTACGATAATACTTTCGGCGGCATCGCCGTAGTGGCAAACGAACTCCCTTTTCATGGACTGTGAAACTACGATACGCGCTTTGGGGCTGTTGTGCCCGAATACTAGTCCCTCAACAAAGGCGGCTAATCTACGATATATCCTGTGGTCAAGAGCTTTCAGTTTTTGCAACACAGTCTTATGCGGCATCTCAATTATGTTTGGCTTTTCAAGACGAAGGCCTTCCCTCTCACAAAAATGGGAGGTGATAACATCAGTAGAAAAGGCACAACAACACCCTGATGAATGGATGATATCAAAGTCCCTTTTCCTGAGGAGGGAAAGAACGGTAAGGATGATGGTGCTGGATACCAGGAAGGTAATGTATGCTAAAAACTTGGGGCGGGTAATCGCTGGCACCTTATAGTGCTTAATTTTGGATAGGTCAATTCCCTCGATAGTGTGAGAAAAAACCGAAACCTGATGGTCTTCACAAAACCTTTCGATCAGGGCAGCGGTGACTCTTGCTGGACCTGCATGATAATGAACATCAGGTGCAATGAAAGCGATCTTCAAACCTATCTCCAGAAGGGGTCTCTAGCAGAAGGACTTAGTGGATGGTCCTTTTGCAGGAGAACACCGGACTTTGGCTCCAAGAGCTAGCGCCAACCCTACCACCGGGGCTACTGCTAACATGGCACTTGCCCTTTGGAACTATAAATATTATACCACAATGGACACGGTGTGCATAGAAACTTACTCTATGTCAGCTACTGCGCAAGGGGTCGAGTCTAAACAAAGGGGGCAAGCTCCAAAGCAAGGAATACGATTCACATTGAGATGAACAAAAAGCCAGTTTGTTTAAGGCGAAGAATAGATTTCCCCCATCTTGGGTCCCATCTTTTAATTGGCTTTCGGTCAGTTCGAGCTCATTGTGTTTCATTTCTCGTTGACAATTCATAGTGTTACAATAGCTATCAATTGGTTACTTGAAAGTAAAAGTATTAGTGTAATTAGCGCAATAAGGAGGCTAGGGAAATGAAGCACGGTCAGAGAGTATCCTGGGGTTGGCTAGGCAAGAAATTGAGGACGCAATTCGTCACGGGCATTCTCGTTGTTGTGCCAATTGGTGCCACCATATTAATATTTGTCTGGATCTTTGGTGCCCTCGACAATATACTGCAGCCTGTAATCAGGTCTATATGGGGTCGCACAGTTCCTGGAGTAGGCTTCGGCGTAACGATAGTATTGGTTTATTTGGCTGGGGTGATAGCCAGCAACATTGTGGGAAGGAGGGTGATTCATTACGGTGAGTCCTTGTTGGTGAAAGTCCCGGTAGTGTGGCAACTCTATGCCGGTATCAAACAAATCCTGGAAAGCTTCTCTCGACCAGGCAAAACTGGCTTTATGCAGGTGGCGCTTGTAGAGTTCCCTAAAGAGGGTATGAGGACAATAGGCTTTATCACGAACGAATCGTATAGCAAGTCCGGTGAAAGATTGCTCAACGTCTTTATACCCACTTCTCCTAATCCGACATCGGGCTTCCTGGAGATAGTGACGGAAGATAAGATTATCCGCACCAACATTTCGGTTGATGATGCTTTAAAGATGGTTGTATCTGCTGGCAGAGTGTCACTCGAGGAGATTAGTGACAAGCTGTCTCCCAAGGACTAAGCGACCCAGGTGTTTCCCATACCGCTTGCGCCCGGATTATATCAATTTGCTCAATGCGCTTAAGCTGGACAGGCTCAGCTTTCACATTGAGGTAGGTTAGTGGTTTAAGCCCAGCCAGCATGGGGTCATTCCTCTCTTGCCTTCTTAACAATTACCTTGTGGCTCCTATTAAGAGATGAGCTTAAATAAGTTATACACAAGAGCCATACTATGGAGAATCACCTGGGAAGTGATTTGCTCTTAAGATATTGTATAGCGCGACAAGTATGAACTGCTATAGCGGCTGTGACAAACCGGGGTATCAACAACCAGAAAGCATTTAATCCTAATGCTAGGAATAAGGCAGTCTCTTCCACTATAGAATGGTTGATACCAATAGAAATATGAAGATGCTCCAATTCTTCCTTTGTCAAAGCCGCCTTTTTAGCTTCTTCAATAATAACGGCTCCTCCATATAACAGGCCAAAACCAGCGCCGGCTACCCACATCGTTACTGCTTGGTTTGAAAGTCCAAGAATTCTCATGAAAGGCTTGAAAAACTTGAGCAGATATTTGATCCATCCCAGAGATTGTAAAGACTCCAGTAGCATCATAACTAGCATGATGATTACGAAAATTTTGGCGGACAAGCCTAGTATGTTAATAGTCCAACTCTTCAGGACCTCAATAAAAGGAGTATGAGCTGTAAGATCGGCTGGTAAAACAATGCTCTGGCTAGTATCACCAAGAAATTGGGAGACAATGAGTACAGTTAAAATAGCTGCGGTAATACGAACCAGGGTTGCTTTGATGATGTTAAAACCAGATTTGTGTTGGAGCATTCCTTCCATAATAAGCATGTGGGCGATCATTATGAATAGGGCAATCAATGTCATCTGTCCGATGGTAAAGGGAAGGACTGCCATGATGGCGATGGCTGCGTAAAAGCTTACTACCATTGCAGTAATGATTGGTAACGCTGCCGCGGCAGGCAGGTTGATCAGGCTCATTATGGGGTGTAATAAGAAATCTAGTTGATTTAGCCAACCAGTCCACTGAATAAGAGCTGCGAGGAAGGAGACAGGGACAACGATTTTGCATATCCAAACAAAACTACTCCACCCCTTTTTAATTCCCGTGTAGAGGCCACTTTTTAATTGAGTCCGAAAATCAGACATCTTATTGAGAGAGGTTACTCAGCAGTTTTTAGAGCGCTTATATCCCCGAATTATGAAGCCAAAATCGCGGCTGCATTGTTCTGTTGTCTCCAAAGTTGTCCGCTCAGGACTGCCTCGAGTTTCAGGCTGGGTGGCGTTAAGACCTGCCGCTACACTAGCCATGATGAGCGATTTTTGCATACTGGCTCCTAGAACCCGGTAGGCAGCAAAGGCTCCCACGAAGACGTCTCCGCAACCTACTGTGTTGATTACATCTAAGCCTAAATCTTTGAGGGGTAAGGCAGGAATTTCAATCATTATGCCTGTGGCTGGTTCAAGCATTGTTGCCCCTCGAGCACCGAGTTTGAGCACCACGTGGCTAGGGAGTTCTAACTCTTGCAGATGCTGCAAGCTCATGTCCACCTCTGCAATTCCGAAAAGGGCAGTTGCCTCCGCTTCGTTTAAGAAGAGAATGTCTGTTTGCCTGGCAAGGAGACGCAATGCTTCCCATCCCTGGCTTATCAAAATCCCAGGGTCCCACAGCACAGGAATGCTGCGCCGTTTTGCCAAGTTTATTAACTCTGCTGCTACCTCCAGTGGAGGGTCGGTGAGGACTATGCCTCGGCATTCCTGCAATAGGCCTCTAACTGGTGACTTGTTTAAATATTCGGGGCATAGCCTGGCATTCGCTCCCAGGCGACTGGCAATGACATTCTGTCCCTCTTGGTCAACCAAAATATAAGCCTGTCCTGACTCTTCCCCCGGCACAGAGTTGACCCCTTCAGTAATGACTCCTTCCGTAGCTAAGGCGGCTACTTGTTGCTGGGCAATGTCATCCTCTCCCAGAGCGCCGATCAGGGCAACTTGTTTAGGCCCTAAAATACGTGCTGCGGCTACCGCTACATTAGCCCCTGTTCCTCCAGACACCCGTGTAATATGCTTTACGGTAACTTCCTCCCCAGGCACGGGTAAACGCTCTACGAAACAACAGACATCCCAGTTTATGGCACCACATACTACTAGTTTGACCATCTCATTCCTCTAATATGCGTGATAGAAACAGCTTTAGAAAGCGAGGCCCGTCCACTGCAGTGGCCACTTGTATCAGAGGCAGCTTATCTCTTTTTTCTAAAGGCAAGATACGTGTAATTCCTCGGTCCCAGCCATCTCCCGTAATTACTTCCACAGGCACTGATATAAAATCAAACAGGGAGGCATCTAGCAATGTTGCCAGAGCTAGAGGGTCGTGAAGTTCGCAGCGTCCATGGCGTTTTATAGCATATTCCACTAGTTTGGCTGTTAAATGCGCAGTAGGTGTGTGGCTAGTTTTGATTTGCTCTAGATGCTGACTATTCAAGCAAGTTGTAGGATCCATAGACATATCCAGTCCTACGGCAGATATATCGGCTCCACAGCTAAACACTATGTAGGCTGCTTCTGGGTCTTGCCATATGTTGAACTCGGCAAACGGGGTTTGATTTCCTTTGCCAAAGGGGGTGAGGTCGTAAGCCCCTCCCATGAGAACTAATTTGGCTAGAAATTTTGGCAGCTCAGGGTAACGCTGAAAAGCATGGGCTATGTTGGTTAGAGGTCCTGTTGCCACTAAAATGATATTAGCTTGGGAATCTGAGATTAACTGAGCAAGAAAATCCCAAGCCTTTGCTGGGTGTAGTGGAAGCCTGGGAGGAGGCAAACCACATTGACCTAACCCATCAGGGCCATGGTAATTTAGTGCATCGACTAGAGGGTGATTCAATGGTTTTGCTGCCCCCGTTGCTACAGGGATATTAGTCATTTCAAAGTATTCCAGTACTCGGCGGGCATTGGCGCTGGTCATCTCTACTGGAGCATTACCAGCCACCGTAGTGATGCCTAGAACCTGGATCTCAGGTGACCTTAAGGCCAGGAGCAAAGCTAAGGCATCATCAATGCCGGGGTCCATATCCAAAATGACTTTCTTCATCAGGTCTTATGAGATACACTATCACAAATTTTATGAGAATTCCTTAGCGAAGCAAAGAAATGATTATCGAAGAGGTCATCAAGTTATTGGAGCAGGAATACGGATCCTTAGAATGGCAGCCAGGTAAAGAGCCGATTGATGTGCTTATAGGAACTATCCTTTCTCAGAATACCTCGGATGTTAATTCAGGCCGAGCTTTCGATTCGCTGCTATCCGCCTTTGGTAGCTGGGAGGATGTGGCCTCTGCCCCTGTAGAGCATATTGCTCAAGCTATTAAATCTGGTGGGTTATTTCGAATCAAGGCGGTAAGGATAAAGCAGGTGCTTAATAGAATTGAGGAGGAACAAGGTTCCCTTAGCCTTAATTTTCTCAGTTTGATGAATATATCTGAGGCTAAGAACTACCTGCTGAGCTTGCCTGGAGTGGGCCTCAAAACTGCTAGCTGTATACTGCTTTTTGGGATGGGGAAGCTATGCTTGCCGGTGGATACACATATCTTTAGAGTAGCCAGGCGATTAGGTTTGATTGCTTCCGGGATTTCCATAGAAAAGGCACATAACTTACTACAGGAGCAAGTCCCTCCATCTAAGGTATATCAATTTCACCTTCATATGATAGAACACGGCAGGCAGGTATGCCATGCTCGGCAGCCTCGCTGTGGTGAATGTGTATTGAAGAAAGGTTGCCCCAGCTTGCTTGTTTAAATTGTAGCTGTGGGTCTTTAGACCCGCAGGGAGAGGCTTCAGCCTCTCCCTGCGAATATAGAGAGTGTAGCCCTGGCTAGCAAATGATATAATGTTGCTGATATGGCACAGATACTGCGAAGTAAAAATCTAGCCACTAAGTTTCAGATACTGCTGGAAGTAGCGGCAAATCAACCGAGCATACAGCAGAAGGATATTGCCCTGAAGCTAAATATAACCTCGCAGGCAGTTTCCGAGTATGTTAAAGAATTGATAAAGGATGGTTGGCTCAGTTCACAAGGTCGCTCCAGGTATAAAGTGACTCGAGAAGGCGTAGATTGGATTCTGAGGATGGCGAGGCAATTGCAAAGCTACTCTTCGTTTGTGAGCAAGGTGGTGAGCGATATATCGGTTTCTACAGCTATAGCTGATGGCGATTTATCTGGAGGGCAACCAGTATCACTATATATGAAGGACGGGTTATTGCTTGCTTCTCCCGTTATGAACGATAAGGGAGCTAAAGGAATAGCTATATCGGAGGCTAAAAAGGGTGAGGATGTGGGCATCTCCAATGTGGAAGGGGTGATAAAGCTAAAGACAGGCGAGATAACTATTGGTCTGATACCCAATGTACAAGAGGGGGGTTCCAGAAATACCGACCTGGTTAAATTAAATGAAGAGATAGATAGAGCCAGATTGGTAGGAGCAATTGGCATTGAATCTCTGGTGGCATTAAAACAGATAGGGATAAAGCCTGATTATGCTTATGGTGTCAAGGAAGCAGCTATAGAGGCCGCTCATTCCGGTTTGCTTTTCCTGGTGGTTTGTGTAGAGGAAGGAGTCCCGGTGTTGGTGCAGAGGTTAGAAGAGGAAAATCTGGATTATAAAATCGTTAGTCTAAGGAAAAGATAAATAGTTAATCAACTCATAATAGGTATGCCTCAAAGCTTTAAACCACTTTTGTCAGCCATAATACGTATAATCGCTGCATCGGTGGCAATCATAGCCTGGCAGACCCTCCCAATATTTCGTATGGTATCCTCTGCTTTTTCACCTACAATCCCATTATCTGAAGGAACTCGAATTCCTCTCATAGCCAATAAAGCGCTTTGTATTGCTACAGAGGCAGAAGTGGTCAATTTTAAAGAGCAACCCTCCTTGCCTCCATCACAGATAAGCCCGGTGATATTCCCAGCCATGTTCTGTATCGCCGTTTCAACCTTGTCAGCCGATTCGGTTAAAAGGTAAGCGATGCCAGCAGTAGCACCGAGCCCTGCTTTTATAGCACAACCGCATAGAGCTGATAAGTATTTTGTGTGATAGGTTATGTAGCAAGTGATTATGTTTGATAAAGCAAGCGCCTTCACAAGCCGGCTCAGCTTCATTTCATCATCTCCAGATAATTGTCCGCTTCGCCTCTTCGCCAGTAATCCCTTTACATCGTAGCCCTTTTTTTGAGCCACAGCTATGATGGGCAAGCTGGCAGTGATTCCTTGATTTCCTGAGCCTGCACAGCTCATTACCGGATAGTCGAAACCGCCCATTCTAACATCTGCCGCAGAAGCCACCATAATCTGTGCGGAGGTGATGGAATCGTCGCCTAAGCACCCCTGGTTTACCAAATCTCTCAGTGTAGCTCCAATTCCTAATCCCTTCCTTCCCTTTAATCCTTCCTCTGAGACAGCGATATTCATCTCTATTAGCTGTATCATTTTTCCCACGGCATCCTCAGGGAGTGCCTCAAGCTCAGCGACAATCTCAGAAATGCTCATTCCCTTCAATCTATCCGCTACACCAAGGTCTTCCCTCTGTATCTCTAGTTTTTTCTCCAAAGGAATCTCAGCTACCTGGCCTAGTGAATCATAAACACTAATTGACGTTACATTGCTATGAGTCTTTTCAATCTTTGCTATACCTGTGAGCACTCTTTCCGGGAGTCGCTTGTGCTTTACCTTAACCAAGGCCCTTATTTGGATACCTTCGCTTCTCTCCCATCCCGCAATCAATTTGATGTTTACTTTTTCTGTTAGCGTTTTAGCTTTTTCTAAATCTTCTGGCTGGAGTGTTTCAAATAATGCCATCTCCCTACCTTCTGCTTCGGGGAAGCAAAAGAGCCCCATTGCAGCAGCAATGCCAATTCCCTTTTGCCCCTTAGCTCTGGGAATCCCCACAGCCAGTGCATTCTTAAATATTCCTCGGTCAACTGATACTTCTATCCTGTCTATTTCTACATCTTCTGGGTTGACATCAGTAACATATTTAATTGGCATCTTGCCCTTTAGCCATCTTGGCACTCTTCCCAGGATAGCGTTATAGGCTAAAGATGTTGTGTAGCCAATAGCAACAGGTTCAGTGCATCCCAACGCTGGCTTAATTTCAAGCTCAAAAAGTTGTGAAATATCAAGCATGGCGTGTAACCTCTTTCTTGAGCATTATAACATTAATAATTTTCAAAGAAGCATGCGTATCTTTGAATTATTCCCTTTTTTCATTCCAGTGATGCGTTGCCAGTGCACCTCAACTACTGGGTTCCAGATGAGTCCTCTGTAGTTAACACCTTCTCAATCTTCCGCATTTACAAATACTTCGTCATTAAAGTCTCAGCAGCTATGCGTTCCTTAAATTCTTCAAGTGGGTATCCCGCTCCTATCTTCTGACTCTATGCTGATTTGTGTGGAAAAGTGATAAGGTGCTAAGAAGTGGTTCAAACCTGGGGAAATTGGCTATACTGGAGGAGAGATATTATCGACCATTAGGGGCGCATAAGCAGGATTCCCAAAGGGAGGAAAGGCTATAATAGTAGGGTAGAGCGATCCCATCGCTCCGATGATGAAGAGCTTTACATTTCCTTTTTGCTTGAGGAGTTTACTTTATTTCCTCCAGTTATCCTGAATACTATAAGCACTGATTGGTTAACTACGTTGACCAATGCAATCAGATTTTAGGGGAAAGTAAAAAGTCGGGGCGAGAGGATTTGAACCTCCGACCTCAGCGTCCCGAACGCTGCGCGCTACCAGGCTGCGCTACGCCCCGTTGTCTAAAGCTATTATAAGTGGTTTAATTACTCATAGCAAGAATGAAATATTGCGTGTTAATAATTGATGGTGCGGCAGACTGGCCTTTGTCTGACTATGGCGGAAAGACTTGTTTGGAGCTGGCGCACACTCCAAATCTAGATGCTATGGCAAAGGAAGGCATTCTGGGGTTAGCTCGAACCATCCCGGAGGGGATGGAACCTAGCAGTGCTTGTGCCTGCATGTCGATTCTTGGTTACGACCCGAAAGTCTATTACCAAGGCAGGAGTGCTATCGAAGCCGAGAGCATGAACATTCCTATCGAGGTTGGGGATGTCGCTTTCCGCTGCAATTTAGTCGCTATTCGTAATGGAAAGATGTGGAGCTACAGCTCTGGCTACATCAACACCAACGAAGCTCAAGAGCTTATCACAGCTCTGAACAAAAGCCTTGGTAGCGATGAGGTGCACTTTTATCCCGGGGTTAGCTATAGACACATATGCAAGATAAAAGGGCATGAAGATACGCTTTTGGCTATCTGCACACCACCGCATGATATCCCGCGCAAACCCATTAATGAGTTTCTTCCCCATGGCCCCGGGAGCGATTTATTAAGAGACCTTATGGCAAGGTCGGAAATTGTGCTTCGCAACCATCCTGTAAATGTAACGCGGAGGTTGCGTGGTGATATTCCAGTCACGATGATCTGGCTTTTCTGGGGTAGTGGTAAAATACTTGATATGCCAGCTTTCAAGCAGCTTTATGGTCTTGATGCTGCCTTGACATCTGGTGTCGACCTTCTGCGAGGCTTAGCCCGGATGGTGGAAATAAAAGTGCTAAATATTCTAGGCGTGACTGACAATCTGAATAATGATTATGCTGCCCAAGCTGCAGGAGCTTTAGAATCGCTTAAAGGACATGACATGGTAATTATCCACGTAGAGGCGCCTGATGAGGCTGCTCATGCTGGCTCTATTGATGATAAAATAGAGGCTATCCATAAAGTGGACATAGAGATTGTAAGCCGACTTCGCTCCTGGGATAAGAATTCCCTCCGGGTATTAATCATGCCTGACCACTCAACGCCTATCGAAGTTCAGACACATATTGGGGACCCGGTCCCATTTATGCTGTGGGGGCCAGGATTTATACCTAACGGAGCGCAGAGATTCACCGAGGCAGAAGCTAAAGGAACGGACATTTTCATCGAGGCAGGGTATAATATTATAGGCAGGCTAATAAGGTAAAGGAGAAGTATGGCATTAATAGTTCAAAAGTATGGTGGCAGCTCAGTTGCTGATGCTGAGAAGATTAAAAATGTAGCCTGTCGCATAGCCAAAACTAAGGAGGAGGGGAATCAAGTAGTGGTTGTAGTTTCAGCAATGGGGGATACCACTGACGAATTAATCCGGATGGCTCATCAGGTTAGCCAACAGCCGCAGGAGCGAGAGCTTGATGTTCTACTTTTTACCGGTGAGGTAATTTCTAGCACTCTTTTGGCCATGGCTTTGGGAAGTTTGGGCTGTAAGGCGGTCAGTCTTACTGGTGCTCAAGCAGGTATCCAGACCGACTCTACCTACAGCCGGGCGCGAATTCTTCGCGTCGACCCTAAACGCACCGTTAATGAGTTGGCTGAGGATAATATTGTCATTGTAGCTGGATTTCAAGGTGTTACTTCCAATATGGATATTACCACTTTAGGTCGAGGTGGCTCTGATACCACAGCAGTTGCTCTAGCTGCTAGCTTGAACGCCGATGTGTGCCAGATTTATACTGATGTTGAGGGAGTTTACACTGCTGACCCTCGGCTTGTGCCCGAAGCAAGTAAATTAGATAAGATTGGCTATGAAGAAATGCTGGAGATGGCTAGCTATGGAGCGAAGGTAATACATCCTAGAGCGGTGGAATTAGGCCAATTATATAATATGCCTATATTAGTGGCTTCTAGTTTTAGCGATAGACCAGGAACTATCATTTGTAAGGAGGCTTCTATGGAAGTGAAAAATAAGGTTAGAGGCATTGCGCATGATACCGACGTAGCCAAGATCACCGTTGTTGGTGTTCCCGACCATCCTGGCATTGCTGCGGCAATCTTTGAGCCCTTGGCCAAGGCGAATATAAGTGTAGATACCATTGTCCAGAATGCCAGCATCGAGAATATTACTGACCTCACCTTCACGGTGGCACGAAGCGATTTGAATAAAGTGATGTCTATCGTGGAGCCCGTGGCTAAATCTGTGGGGGGCAAGCAATGCGTTACTGATTGTACATTAGCCAAGGTTAGCATCATAGGTGCTGGCATGCAAAATACGCCAGGCTATGCTGCCAGGATGTTCCATGCCCTCAGTGAGCAGGGCATTAATATCCAATTAATCACCACTTCGGAGATAAGGATAACTTGCATTATTTCTGAGGATAGGGTTAAGGATGCTGTTCGAGCGTTACATAAAGCCTTTGAGCTCGAAATCGCTTAGCATATGAAATGTAAAAGCAAAAATAAAAATGTAAAATGACAGGGCAGAAGTAAATAAAAGATTAAAATGCAAAGTGCAAAAATACAGAGCAAATAGCAATTTGATTTTTTATCTTTGATTTTTGATATTAGTTGAATACGATGGCTTATCAGCAAATGGAGGAGCGAACTAAACTAGGACAGCAATTAGGGAAGGAAGCCATAGCCTTGGCCATTCAAGGTAGGTGGGAAGAGGCCGTGGCGGTGAATAAGAGTATAATTGAGAAGTTTCCTACTGATATTGGGGCTTACAATCGTCTTGGCAGAGCTTTGACAGAGTTAGGGAAGTTAGGTCAAGCTAAGAAAGTATACAGCAAAGCCTTGGAGCTTGCTCCTAACAATGTTATTGCGGCGAAGAATTTAGCTCGACTAGCCAGCTTAGCCAAGCTTAAGACTGCCTTAGACAGCGAGCCTCATAAGGTTGCTCCTGAACTTTTTGTTACTGAAACGGGTAAAACTGGTGTGGTTAACCTTTGTAATTTGGCTCCAAGCGAGGTGTTAGCCAGGATGGCTATTGGTGACCAATCGCTCCTGAGAGTAGAAGGACAGCGCTTATTGGTAGAAGATAAGCGTGGTGAATATTTAGGGGAAGTCGAACTGGAATATGGGTTACGACTTATCAAACTAATAAAGGGTGGAAATAGATACGCTGCGGCTATCCTTAGGGTAGGAAAGGATGGAGTGCGGGTGATTATCAGGGAGGAATATCAACATCCTGGTCAAGCGGGGCGTCCCTCTTTTCCTGTTAAAGCTATTAAACACTTGCCTCTTCATGCTAAAGAATCTCTCTTTAGTAATACTGTCATTGGCGAAGAAGATGAAGCAGTGAAGGAAGTTGAGTATACTGAAGAGGAGACTGGATATTCCGAGGGCAAAACTTCACTGGAAGGTTTTTCCCACACTTGAGGAGACTGATAAAGGGAGGATTGAAGAGTAATGGAAATTGGGATAGTAAGGCCTGTTGATATCGAAGAGGAGATGAAAAGTTCCTATCTGGACTATGCCATGAGCGTTATTGTCTCCCGAGCATTACCTGACGTGCGCGATGGCTTAAAACCAGTGCAAAGGCGCATTTTATATGCTATGGATGGATTGGGGTTACATCACAACAGTCCGCATAAAAAGAGCGCTCGAATTGTGGGTGAAGTTCTGGGTAAATATCATCCTCATGGGGATGCTTCGGTATATGAAGCTATGGTGCGCATGGCTCAAGATTTCTCACTGAGATATGTTTTAATTGATGGGCAAGGTAATTTTGGCAGCATTGATAACGACCCACCAGCAGCGATGAGATATACAGAGGCTCGGCTTGCTGAAGTCGCTGAGGAAATGCTGGTCGACATAGATAAAAATACTGTCGCTTTTATGCCTAATTTTGATGATTCCCTCAAAGAGCCTGCTGTCTTACCAGCCAGGTGGCCTAATTTACTGGTTAATGGCTCTTCAGGCATAGCCGTAGGTATGGCAACCAACATTCCCCCGCATAACTTAGGGGAGGTATGTGATGCTATCACTTATTTAATTGATAACCCGCAAGCCAACACGGATGAGCTGTTGGAGTTTATTAAAGGTCCTGATTTTCCTACAGCAGCTGTAATTTTGGGGAAAGAAGGAATAAAGAGTGCTTATGCTACGGGACAAGGGAAAGTTATAGTTCGGGCTAAGACCAGCGAAATAAGTACCAAGGGGGGTAAAAGACAAATAATTGTTACTGAGCTTCCCTACCAAGTAAATAAAGCAGCCCTGGTGGAGAGAATCGCCGAGTTGATAAAGGGAAAGAAGATTACCGGAATAGCCGAAGTGCGCGATGAATCCGATAGGGAAGGCATGCGCCTGGTTATCGAACTCAGGAAGGGAGCACAGCCTCAGCAAGTACTTAACAACCTATATAAGTATACCCCAATGCAATCTGCCTTTTTTATTAACATGGTCGCTTTGGTTAATGGACAACCAAAGCTGGTTAATCTTAAAGAAGTGCTGACTTGTTATATTGATTTTCGCTGCGAGGTCATTACCAAGCGTTCTCAATTTGAGCTTGAGAAGGCAAGAAATAGAGCTCACATCCTTGAAGGTTTTAGGATTGCTCTGGATAACCTGGAGCAGGTGATTAGAATTATCCGGCAGTCTGAAACTGTTGAAGCTGCTCGTGCTAATTTGATGGCAGCTTTTAATTTGTCGCAGGTTCAGGCACAAGCTATTCTTGATATGCCTCTTCGCAGATTGGCACATCTGGAGCAGCAAAAAATAGTTGAGGAGTATGCTAACGTGGTAAAGAATATTTCTTACCTGGAGGACTTATTAGCTAATCCTAAGAAAGTATTGTTCCTTGTCAGTCAAGATGTTGACCAGCTAAAATCCAAGTATGGTGATAAACGTCGTACTTTAATTAGTGGAGAGGAATTTGGAGAATTCCGCCAAGAAGATCTTGTTCCCCACCAGAAAGTAATAGTTACGCTTAGCGGCCAGGGCTTTATCAAAAGGCTCCCTGTCAGCACTTACCGACTACAGCACCGTGGGGGAAGGGGTGTTATAGGAATGGTAACCCATGAGGGTGATTTAGTAAAACATATCTTGGCAGCTGACACACATGATAACTTACTTTTTTTTACTAAGCGAGGCAAGGTTTATTGTCTGAAGTGCTATGAGCTTCCTGAAGATTCATCTCGGACCGCTAAAGGCACATCTATGGTTAATTTATTACCTATCGATCTAAAAGACGAGGTGACTGCAGTCTTAGCTATCAGCTATCAGCTATCAGCCATCAGCCCCTTTTTGTTGCTCGCTACTAAAGCTGGCGAGATAAAGAAGACCTCCTTAGATGAATTCTCTTCTATCAGGCGAAACGGCCTTATTGCCGTGGGGCTCAGGAACGGTGATGAATTGGTGTCAGCCGGGATAGCCACCGATTCAGACGATGTTATCTTGATAAGTCAAAACGGCCGGGCTATTAGATTTAAGGTTAAAAATTTAAGAACTGCGTCTCGAACTAGTGGTGGCGTTCATGGTATTCGTCTGACTGATGATTGCGTTGTTGGTATGGATGTCATTGCCAACCCTCCTCCTGCCATTGCGAGTGGAGCGAAACAATCTCAAGAGACTTATCTACTCACAGTGGCGCAAAAGGGGTTTGGAAAGTTAACTTCAATTAAGAGTTATCCTGTCCAGTGGAGAGGAGGGAAGGGGGTTCGAGCTCATAAAGCTAGTGACAAAATAGGGAAGATTGTAGCGGCCAGGCTTGTGAATAAAGAGGAGGGATATTTGGTAATGTTATCAACCGCAGGCAATGTTGAGTGTATTCCCATTGAACAAATCTCAGTTCAGCGCAGGAATGGCAGAGGCGTACATTTAATGGCCCTGACTGAAGGCGATAGTGTAGTTTCCATTACCATTGTAGATAGCTTGGCTATATAAAAGCATCAAAATTATAGAACGTCAATATATCGTGGCATGATATATTGACAGGGGTAGTATAATGAGAGTAAATTTGCCAAATTCTGGAGGCAAATATGAATATTAAAGAAATGCTGGAAAAAACTGCCACAGAGATGCCTCAGAAAACAGCTATCGTTCTCGGCTCTTATAGAATTACCTATGGGGAACTGGATAAAGCTTCTAACAGAGTGGCTAATGCTCTTATAAGTTTGGGGATGAAGAAGGGTGACCATGTAGCTATTCTAATGTCCTGTACCCCGGAGTGGGTCATTAGTTACTTTGGAGTGGTCAAAGGTGGTGGCATAACTGTGATACTTAGCTCTATGCTTAAAGCACCTGAACTTGATGCGCTGCTTCGTGATTCGGATTCTAAATTTTTGATGACTGAAAAAAGTTTCACCCAGATGCTGTCTTCAGTTTTGCCCACCCTGCCTTTGCTGAAACACATTATAGAAATTGACGGAGATTTCTATAAACGAATGGTGGCTAGCAGCTCTGCTGTATCACCCACTGTTGAAATGAGGGATGACGATGAGACGGCTATCATATACACCTCCGGTGTGTTAGGTAAGCAAAAAGGGGTAGTGCACACTCATACTGGGCTTATGTCAGCTCCCCCCGTAGTAGTACAGGGCCTGGGTCTAGAGAGGAATGACATTTTCGTGGCTATGATTCCCTTCTTTTATCTGCTGGGGCTGGCAGCTGTTCTTCTCGTTTCCTTTATGAAAGGGGCTACTGTAGTAATTGCTCCTCGCTTCACCCCCAGGAATCTTTTAGAAACTATAGAGCGGGAGAAGGCCACTATGCTCTGCGGTGTCCCAGCTATGTTTAATGCCTTAGCCATGTTGGATGATGATACCCTTAAGAAGTATAACCTGAGTTCATTACGTGTGGCGCTCACCGCTGGGGCGAAATCCTCCGCTCATCTAATGAAGACTTTGGAGGAAAAGTTTCATTTGACCCTTTGTGAAATATATGGGCTCACCGAATTCCTTATTGTTACTATGGGTACTATTCACAACCGTAAGCTGGGCACAGCAGGTAAGCCAGCTTGCGAGCTCAGGATACTAGGCGACAACGGTGAGGAAGTGCCCAAGGTGAAATTGGAGAGGCTGTTTGTAAAGCTCCCTGGACAACAATGGGCTATTACAAAATGCCTGACCTCACAGCCCAGATTATTACAGATGGCTGGTTTCATACTGGTGATTTAGTCCGAATGGATGAGGATGGCTACATAGAATATATAGAGAAGAAATCGTTCATCATAGTAACCTCCGCTGGAGTTAAGATTCCCCCCACTGAGGTTGAAGATGTGCTTTTACAGCATCCTGGTGTGGCTGAAGCGGCCTACGTCGGCGTTCTGGATGAGCATAAAGGGCAAATACCCACAGCTTTTGTAGTGCTCAAGGAAGGGCAAAGTGCTACCAAGCAAGAATTACGCACTTTTTGCCGTCAAAGCCTGGCTAATTACAAGCTGCCTCATAAAATCGAGTTTATAGACAGCATACCTAAGACTGGCTCGGGTAAAATGGACAGGAGACGCCTCAAGGAGCGTAGGTAGCTCGCAAGTGAACAAAAGAAGAGTAGTCGTTACTGGCATTGGTGCCGTTACTCCTTTGGCAATTGGTGTGGAGCAATCCTGGCAGGCATTGTGTCAGGGCAAATCAGGGGTGGCAAGAATCACCAAGTTTGACTCTTCTGATTTTAAGGTACAAATTGCTGCCGAGGTGAAGGATTTTCACCCTGAGGACTTTCTGGATAAGAAAAAAATAAGAAGGACTGACCCTTTTATTCACTATGCTCTGGTGGCTACTCGCATGGCGTTGGATGATGCTGGCTTGGCTATTGATGATAACAATGCAGATAGAGTGGGAATAGTAGTGGGCACATGCATTGGCGGCATGACTACTTATGAAAAAAACCTTCGCACCCTCCAAGAGGAGGGACCGGACAAGGTTTCCCCTTTCTTTATCCCCGGTTTTATACCCAACATGGCAGTAGGGGAGATCTCCATCGTTTTTGGTGCTAAGGGACCGAGCAAGTGTGTGGTTACCGCTTGCGCCACTGGCAGTCATGCTATTGGCGATGCTTTAAGGCTTATTCAATATGACGAAGCAGACGCCATGATTGCTGGGGAAAGTGATGCCCACATTCTCCCTGTAGGCATTG
>DAOUTC010000082.1 GCA_030626915.1 Dehalococcoidia bacterium | reverse complement strand
GACAAAGGACGGTCCCAATGTTAAAATCTCCATATGGCAAAAGATTCCAGAACGATAACCGTTAATCGCAAAGCTTATCATGACTATCACATCCAGGAAAGCCTTGAAGCGGGCATTGTGCTTAAAGGTTCTGAGATTAAGTCCATCAGAGCTGGCAAGGTGAACTTGAGTGATGCCTATGCCAAACCAGGAAATGGAGAGCTATGGCTATATAACAGTCACATTGCCTCCTATGATGCTGCCAGCTATAATACGCACGAGCCAACCAGACCTCGCAAGCTCTTGCTTCATAGGAAGGAAATTGCTAGCCTTACAGGCAAGGTGACACAGCGAGGTTTGACTTTAGTGCCTTTAAAGCTGTATATTAAACATGGAATTGCTAAAATAGAGCTGGGGGTGGGCAAAGGAAAGAAGGTTTATGATAAGCGTGAGGCTATTGCTCGCAAGGAGACGGAGAGGAAAATAGAGCGAGCACTGAAGTTTAAAAGGAGGTGATACAAAGGCAAGGTTAGCAATCTGGGGGCGCGTGGCTTCGACGGGGGAAGGCCTACAGAATTGCAAGCTGAGGTGCCACTAACCTCATAAAACAAGTGGCAAAAAACAACTGCCGAACCAGTTTACGCTTAAAGGTTCACATCCAACCTGGCCTCTCCTCGAAGGTTGGGATTGGGTGTCATAAAGTCGGGGTGCGCTAGCCTGGATGCCAATAGAGGCTAGCTAAGGAAAATTGGCTGGTCTAGCTGGATTCGGTCAGCAGATGAAAGCTAGATGAGATAAAAGGAGCTGACTAAGCTTGTAGGATATTCTGGCAACCTTCTTCTGGACGGGGAGTTCAACTCTCCCCCGCCTCCACCATGAGGCGAATTAAAGGCTTCCTTTATCTCGAAGGAAGCCTTTTGTTGGGTTTGGTGACAGGACATCGATGTCGGGTATAAGAAGTATTGATTTTACGGCTGAGTTACTACAGAATAGCATTTAAACAAAAGTAGAGGAGAAGGCAATGGAGATTAAAACATGTGGTGTGGTAGGCGTTGGCACTATGGGAAGTGGGATTGCACAGGTTGCTGCTTCCACTGGAGGGCTCAATGTCATTATGAATGATATCGCTGATGAGTTTGTGGACAGGGGATTTAGTGCCATTACCAAGAACCTTGACCGTTTAGTGTTTAAGGAAAAGCTTACTGTTGCGCAAAGAGATGAAATTCTGGGACGAATTAAAAAGAGTACCAATATTGAAGACATGAGGGATGCTGATTTTGTAGTGGAGGCCGCTACTGAGAAACTGGACTTTAAGTTGAACATCTTTAAGGATCTGGACAAGGTCTGCAAACCAGGGGTTATCCTGGCCACAAACACTTCATCTCTTTCCATTACAAAGATCGCTACGGCAACAAAGAGGCCAGAATTGGTCATTGGCATGCACTTCTTTAATCCGGCCCCTATTATGAAACTAGTGGAAATTGTCAATGGTATGGCTACATCTAGAGAAACGGCCGAGACGACTTGCAAACTAGCCGAGCAATTTGGCAAAACACCGGTGATGGCTAACGACTCTCCCGGGTTCATCTCAAATAGAATCTTGATGCCCATGATCAATGAGGCTGTTTATGCACTTTACGAAGGCGTAGGCACTGCGGAGGCTATTGATAATGTGATGAAACTCGGTATGAATCATCCTATGGGGCCACTAGAATTAGCAGACCTCATTGGGTTAGATGTCTGTTTGGATATTATGCAAGTACTTTATGGAGGTTTCAACGACTCCAAGTACAGGCCATGTCCACTCCTGAAGAGGTATGTGGATGCAGGTTACCTGGGTAGAAAGACAGGGAAAGGGTTTTACGATTATAAGGAGAGATAATTTATTATAAGGAGGAGAAATTAGCCATGGAATACAAAAATATTTTATTTGCGGTGGAGGGTAATATTGCCACTATCACTTTTAATCGTCCCAAGGTATTAAATGCTATGAATTTGGAGGCAGTACAGGAGCTCAATAAGGCTATCCATAAATGTAAAGAGGATGGAAACATTAAGGCTGTTATTCTTACGGGGGCAGGTGACAGGGCGTTTGTTGCTGGAGCTGATGTTGCATATTTAAAAGGCAAAAGCCCTCAAGAGATTATGAAGTTTACGGAGCTGGGTCAGGATACACTCAGATTTATGGAGACTATGGGGAAGCCTGTGATTGCTGCTGTGAATGGCTTTGCTTTAGGTGGGGGGACAGAAATATCTATGGCTTGTGACATTAGATTTGCCTCTGATAAAGCGCGTTTTGGTCAACCAGAGATTCTTCTGGGATTCATCCCTGGATGGGGAGGCACACAAAGATTGGCACGCTTGATAGGAATGGGTCGGGCAAAGGAATTGGTCCTGAGTGGTGAGCAAATCACGGCTCAACGTGCTTATGAGATAGGGTTGGTTAACAGGATATTTCCGGCTGAACAGCTGATGGAGGAGACGAAGAAGTTTGCCCAAAAGTTGGCGGGAATGCCGCCTTTTGCTATCAAAATGGCCAAGCATGCCATTAACTATGGTTATGATTTATCCCTGGACAACGCCATAAATCTGGAAATTCAGTGCAATGCACAGTGTTTTAGTACTCAAGATCTGAAAGAGGGCGTAGCAGCTTTTCTGGAGAAAAGAAAGCCCAATTTTATAGGAAGGTGATTAAGAATGGTATAGCAGTGAATTAGATAAAGTGCGGGCCAAAGGAATAAAGTAAAAAAGAGAAGGGAGGATAATGATATGGCTTTTAAAGGCGTAGATTATTATGGTATAGAAGAGTTGCTTTCTGATGAGGAAAAGATGTTCAGGGATACGGTGAGGAAATTTATGGAAGATGAAGTCGAACCGCTTGTCGTAAATTCTTTTCATAAGGAAGAGCCGCTTCCTTTGGAAGACCTTGCTCCTAAGCTGGGTGAACTTGGTATGATCGGTCCTCAGATTCCGCAACAATACGGGGGGGGTGGAGCAAATCATATACAAGAGGGGCTTTTATGCCAGGAAGTGGAGCGAGTTGATGGCGCTCTTAGAAGCTTTGTGGAGGTGCAATCTGGGTTGGTGATGTATCCGATATGGCAGTTTGGCACGGAGGAACAAAAGCATAAATGGTTGCCTCAGATAGCGAGTGGGAAGACGATAGGATGTTTTGCCTTAACAGAACCAAACCATGGTTCTGATGTGGCTGCGATGGAGACAGTAGCCAAAAAAGACGGGGATAGCTGGATTCTTAATGGAGCGAAGGAATGGATAAGCGAAGGGTCAACCGCGGACATTTCAGTGGTTTATGCACGAGCTGAGGACGGGATAAGGGCATTTTTAGTGCCTCGAGGCACAGAGGGATATACCCAAACTTTCATGGACAAGAAAGGTGCAATGAGATGTGGCGATGTTGGTCAAATATCACTGAATGATGTGAAAGTTCCAGAAGAGAATGTTTTACCCCAATCAACAAGGTTAAAGCAGGTATTTATGTGCCTCGATCAAGCTCGCTATGGTATCTCCTGGGGAGCCATCGGGGCTGCCATGTCCTGCTATGAGACAGCCTTGAATTATGCCAAAGAGAGGGAACAATTCGGTGCCCCTATTGCATCTTATCAGCTAGTTCAGCAGGATTTGGTGAATATGCTAACAGAAATTACCAAGGCGCAACTTCTGGCCTATCGGCTTGGTAGGCTGTTGGATGCGGGGAAGGCAAGGCATCAACAAATTTCCATGGCCAAGAGGAATAATGTTGAGATGGCACGTATGTGTGCCAGAACCGCTCGCTCTCTTTTGGGCGCCAATGGGTGTTCTTATGACTATCCTCCTATACGGCATATGGGAAACATTGAAGCCGTATATACATATCAGGGAACACATTTTATTCATACCTTGATTTTAGGGCAGGATATTACTGGTATTCAGGCATTTACCAGAGAATTGTAAGAAATGTAATAGAGTTTATATTTCATGAGGGTTATGTGAATGCAAGAAGTAGTGGAAGCACCTTTACCGGGAAAGGTAGTATCTGTAAATGTTGCTGTGGGGGATGTTGTGGATGAAGATGCAGTGGTTTGTACCATTGAGGCGATGAAAATGGAGAATCCTATTTTCTCGCTGGTGAAAGGCACAGTCAAAGAGCTGGCTGTGTCACCTGGAGTGAATGTTAAGACCGGCGCTAAAATAGCTGTGATCGAGTATTAAAAGGGGGATTGAGTCATGAGTGAAGTGGTTAAAGGTACGACTGCACAGAAGATTGAGGAGTATAAGCGGAAAAAAGAGCATATCCAGCAAATGGGTGGGTCGGGGGCTATTGAGAAACGCCACAAAAAAGGGCAGTTATCGGCACGAGAAAGGATTGATTATTTCTTCTATTGGGGCTGACTTTGTATTCGCCTGGCCTACTGCTCAGGTTACTATTGTTGGCGCTGCGACTGCTGCCAGCGTGATCTTTGCCAGAGAGATAAAAGAAGCGAAAAATCCTGAGGAAGTGAGAGTAAAGAGGATCAGGGAGTTCTCCGAGTCTTATGAAAATCCCTATCAAGCTGCCGAGCGAGGTTACATTGATGCTACTATCACGCCACGTGACACGAGGAAGTATATAAGTAGAGCATTGGAGGCTCTGGAGAAAAAGACTGTAGCCACGCCTTGGAAGAAATTCTCTAACATAAACCTGTAAATCAAATGCAAGAAAATCTGACACTGTGCGTGAAGGAGGGCGTTTAATGTATGTCTTTATTATGGGACAATATACCTTATGTTGCTGTTGTTCAAGCATTTATCAGCTTTATCAGGAAATTATAAAAGTGTAATAGACTGGAGGTGATATAGACAACATGAGGTTATATGAATACGAAGGAAAAGAAATATTCAAGAAATTTGGCATTCCTATCCCACAGGGAACCTTAGTCAAGACAGGAGAGGAGGCACAGCAAGCAGCTATCGAGATGGGTAAAGAAGTAGTAGTTAAATCCCAGGTTTTAACTGGTGGGCGGGGAAGGGCTGGCGGAATAAGAGTTGCTAAGTTGCCTGAAGATGCTCAAAAGATAGCTCAAGAGATTCTTGGTATGGAGTTGGAAGGGTATAAGGTTAGCAGTCTGCTGGTCGAGGAGAGGCTTGACATCGCGAATGAGATGTATATGGGTATAACGGTTGATGATAAAAATGGTGTACCAATAGCTATAGTAAGCGCTGAGGGTGGGGTGGAAATAGAAGAAGTGGCCAAAAGAAATCCTGAAAAAATAGCTTCCAAGCTTATCGAGCCTCTTTATGGAATAAGAAATTATGAAGCGATAAACCTGGTGCGTCAGATTGGTTTGACCGGGAAAATTCTAACCTCGGCTAGTAGAATACTTTCTCAACTGTACAACGCATTTGCCTCCTATGACGCCCGTATCGCTGAGATCAATCCGCTGGTTATAACTAGTGAGGGGAAAATGGTTGCAGCCGATTCCAGGTGTGAGATAGATGATAATTCGCTTTTCAAACACCCAGAATTTGAAGATTTGCGTATCCAGCGCATTGAGAATCTGTGGGAGAGAGAGGGAGTTGAAGGAGG
>DAOUTC010000023.1 GCA_030626915.1 Dehalococcoidia bacterium | reverse complement strand
GTTCTTCAAAGACTTATTTAGATGTTCGATAGGATCCTCGATGGGCTTTCCATGAGAAGGAACGATCAACTTGGGGTTCAGACCGCGCACTTTCCTCAGTGAGTCCTCATAATCCCTCACACTACTGGTGAGAGGAGCATACATGAACTGGGCGTTGTCCGCTATCAAGTCGCCTGAGAAAAGGATGCCCGAAGATCTGTGGTATAGAGCCATATGGTGCGCTTCATGACCGGGCGTATGGATTACTCTCA
Organism: Dehalococcoidia bacterium; assembly: GCA_030626915.1. Lineage (GTDB taxonomy): Bacteria > Chloroflexota > Dehalococcoidia > GIF9 > AB-539-J10 > JAUWHW01. The sequence continues at coordinate 11,316 of DAOUTC010000023.1, read as the reverse complement.
ACGTCACCTCCCCTATTCGGATCTCTTCTCCTTCCTCGACCACCCTGCAAATATTCACATCTCGATAATACCTATTTATGGGAAAGTATGAGTCCAGAAATTCACATACCACATCCTCGCTTCCCAAGGAAAACAGTTTCAGTTGCTCCTTTCGTACCTCCAACAGGTATCCAATAAAATCGCGTATGATTTTATCCCCTCCCTTGAAGACAGTATGAGGCTTCTCCGCAACTTCAGCCAATGCTTCGCTTCCGCCTACGTGATCCACATGGGGGTGAGTAATGATTATTTCTCTTGTGCCCTTCAGCTTCCCGCTTTCTAACTGTTCTCGTAAAACCTTCGTACTCATATCACTCATATGGCCAGTATCTAGAATAATGTCTCCTATTCGAACGATGCTAATAGGCCTGAAAAATGGTTGTGGAATACGAATCAGCTCAAAATCCAGGTACACGTTCCTCCAGGATAATTATCCATCTCAGGTTGTGATCTTTATGTGTATCGGCTCGGTAGTTCACTTATCGTTATATAAGCGGACCTCGCTTCCGACCAGCCGCAGCCACAGGTGGGATTATAGCACCCACGATAATGACCATGAAACTGGATATGGTAACTCGCCCCACTGAACAAAAGGCCAAAAAGTGTAATGGAACGACTGCCACTTTCATATCTGGAGACAGACGATTGTGAGAGAGGGTTTGCCTTCCCGCAGTAGTCCTCACTAGCTTTCCTGAATCTGCGTATCTCGAAATCTCGTCTCGGGGTTAATTTTTATTTTAACCCGCAGATTCTTGTTCAGTTATTTCCTTCTGGATACACCGGACGCCACCCTCCACCAGGCTGCCCAAACAGGCATTACAGGAAATACAGTCGGCGGTTAATCCTCCAATTCCCTTCAGCCATCTATTTGGAAGGTCTGGTTCCCGAATCAATGGTCGGCATAGGGCAGCGAAATCTGCGCTTCCTTCCGCCAGTATTTTTTCAATCACGTCAAGAGACCTTATTCCACCGACCAAAATCAATGGAATATCAATCACTTTCTTGACTTCTCTGGCATATGGTAAGAAGTAGGCTTCCTTATCCTTTGATCTAATCTTAGTTCGAGAAGCAACTAAATCTATGCTACGTGTCGCGGTTTCATCCATGCCTCCGCTGGTTTCAATGGCTGCGAATCCTATTTTTGAAAGCCTTTCTGCGATCTTCCTGGATTCGTTAAGGTTTATTCCGCCTTCTAAAAAATCGTCGACGTTCATCTTTATCATTATGGGAAAATCCTTTCCTACCTTTTCCACAGTCCTTTTGTAAATGTCTTCAACAATTTTGATCCTGTTTTCTGTGCTGCCTCCGTATTCATCTGTTCTTCTGTTTGTGTAAGGGGATAGGAATTGGCTCAAGAGGTATCCATGGGCAGCGTGGAGTTGAACAGCGTCAAAGCCTGCTTCCTTCGCCCTCCTCGCTGCTTCGGCAAAAGCCTCTATGGTTTCTTCGATTTCTTCAACAGTCATTTCTCGTGGCATTTTATTCACCACAGGTTCAAAAACGACAGAAGGAGCCATGGTCTCTTCTAAGGACCAGGATTGACGACCACAATGAACTAGTTGCATCGCAACTTTGCAACCATCGCCATGTTCATGTACTGTTTCTGCGATTTTTCTCCATCCCGGAATTAGATCATCTCTGTATATTCCCGTCTGGCGAGGAAGAGCCTTACCACTTGGTTGCACATAGGCATATCCAGTGATTATTAATCCGACTCCCCCTTCAGCTAAAATCTTGTATAATTCTACGAGTTTGTCTGTAACGCTGCCATCTTCAGAGGCCATGCCCTCAGTGGTGGCGGATCTAACTAACCTATTTTTGATCACCATTCCACCAATTTCCTTAGGTTCAAAAACCAGGGATGTGATACTTTTAGGCACCTCTAACTTACTCACTTTTTCACCACCTTTCATTTTTACTATCGAAGGAAATATCGCATTCCCTTTTCAGTCGGGCAAAGGGCAATTTCACTTAACAGCGGTATACACGAACTCTGGGTTCATCTAATCGGCTATTCTGGGCGGAATTGTAGCATTTATGACACAATGACTGTGAAAGTTAGTGTGGCAGCTCACGACCCATAAAAGCGAGGAACTCCTGACCCGCAAGAATCCCCCATCACTCATAGTTAAACAATTCGATGAGATGTTCATGCTGGTGGAGATGCAAGTAGAAGCATGCGTCATCGCATCGAATATTCCCTCAATGGTTCCTATAATTTCTCCAGCTAGCGTGAAGCTTATAAAGCAGCTTGGCAGAATTTACGAGGTGAAGGAGGCTTACAGTGAATACCAAGGAGCTATTCGGTAAAGAAGTTCTCGATGTAAATGCCAACAGGGTAGGTAAAATAGCTGATATGGATAGTGGATATCGGTCTCATTGTACTTGGTATACTAGCTATTTTGAGGAGGTGATTTTCTTATGCATATAGCTTAGGCTCTTGGGTATAACTGGGTTAGCCATGGGCATAATAGCCCTTATTTTTGGTATTGTAGTCCTGATTTTCCCGAAGATTCCTGACTGGTTGGTAGGGATTTTCCTCATCATAGCTGGGGTAATAGCCATCTTGGCGGCCCTGGGTATAATCTGATAAGGAACCAAGCATCTAATTTCTGTCGGTTTGGCTGAGACTACTCGAGGCACTATAGTAAGAACCCCGGTGTAAGGCGCTCACTATAGTACCTCACCTTCCATTCAGTTACTCCTTTTGCATGCTAACATTTAATGTGACCACCGGACGAACAATCACCTCGCTAGTCCCGGTAATGATTACAGATTTACTGGCATCAAAGTCCAGGCTAAGAATGGTAGTGTTTCCGTCAACTACCTGAAATGGTCGGACAAACTTCAATTCACCGCTGGGAACTGTAGCATTCTGAGTTTCGCCATCCAAGGTTACATTAACTCCCGCAATAGTCATGCGAATTTGGGTATAATTACCAGCAGTTACATTCCCCTGGGCAAGAAGCTCTTTCAGTCCCGTCTCATTAAGTGCAATAAGGTCAAAGCTAGGGTTAGTTATATTTAGCGATATCCATTCACCTTCCCCATCGTCTCCCGCCTTATGAATTTTTACCTCAGAGGCGGTGATGTTTATGTGGCTCACATTGCTGACAGGCCCGGGGTCAGTGACATAGACTGCAACAGCGCCAGTAGGTGCTCCAGTAGGAGCACAGCCTGTCGGTATAATGGCTAAAAGTGGCAGGAGAGCCAGTAGCATTAAGTATTTCCCCATCTTGCTCATATTAACCTCCTTTATTTTTTACTTGCCAATTTCTCCCAGGGAAAGGACTCCTTATTTTCTTTGCCTCAATTATGCTGCCAAAGTCATAGGGACCAATTTCAATCATAGATTTAACTATGCCATTTACTATCATCTCCTATTGTGATTCTTATGTATATAGGCTTGGGTATTTCACTTAACAGTGGTATAGGTGAACTCAAGCTTCGCCTGATCGGCTATTTTCATCGAGATTGTAGCACCCGCGATAATGACTATAAACCTGGATATGGTAACTCGCAGCTACATAAGTGTGGTTATTGTTCCTTTAGCTTACTCTCTATGTAGAATAGGAGCTCCCTTGCTCTTTTCAGTAATTCCTTTGCCTCTTTTTCAGTAATCAAGCCTACCTCATCATATATGGTGCGGTGTCGCTTCTTCCTCACCCGGTCAAAGTAAGAAATCGATTTCTTCAAGGGTTCATCCACGGCGAACCGCATGAATTCAAAAGTGTTCTTGTGTGCTTCAATGCTGGCGGGCCGGTAGCCCAGGCGGAACATATAGGCTCGGCAAGCTTGCAACACAGCGTTGTAGGCAATGGAGTAAGACCAGTCCAGGCTTTCCTCCAGGATATTCTCAGCTAAGGCTAAATCGCGCCGAGCAACCTCAACAGCTTTGTCGACTTCGTCCTGAGTTGCTTTGAATGGATGGATACTACCGTTTTTTATGAGTTCTTCAATGGACATCGAGATTACCCTTTCAGTATTAGTTTTTCTTCCCGCTCAATTCGCTTGATAAATGACTCACCTCGGTTACTTCTTTCGTTAAACTCTTCTCTTGTCATCAAGGTGTAATTAACTTCCCGGCCAATTTCCCCTTCGATGTCAGACACCAGCTTGTGCAGTTCTTCCTCTTCAATTTCCCCCACGACAAAGAGGTCAATATCGCTTTTCTCTCTTTCCTGGTTTTTGGCTACCGAACCATAAATGAAAGCAAGCTCTATCTGGTCTGAGTCCTTGAGCCTATTCCTCAGGTAGTCACCGAGCCCAATGGTGGAATAGATAATCTTCTTCAGCTCCGGGTAAAAGGGAAATTCCTTGACAACCGTAAAGTATTTCAGGTTTCCTTCCCTGTGTGATTTTAACAGGCCTGCTTCCTCAAGATAGCCTAGTTCCCGCCTTACCGCATTTAGAGGCTCAGCAGTGAGCTTGGCTATCTCCCTGGTGTAAAATCGGCTCTCCGGGTTGGTGAGAAACAGCTTGAGGAGACTACGCTTTGTCTTTGAGGTTATAAAATATTGCAGCATTGAACACAATTTATGTTCTATCGTATACTATTTGTGTTCGACAGTCAAGCTAAATCTGCCAGAGAGCTCTGGATTTCCTTTAGTTCCTCTGTAGTCAGACACCAGATTTGGGTGGGATTATAGCACCACGATAACGACTATGAAACTGGATATGGTAACTCGCCCTACTATAAAGGAGAGAAAGTCGGAGCCCTACCGGCTGCACAATTTGGACTTTTGTTACCGCGCTAGGTAGTTGTGGCATTGACAGATACCATATATAGATAAATAGTGGGAATCGAGGTTGTGTTATAATATGAGAGGTAAATCATGAGTCAGGGTGTAAAGCACTGGAGCCGCAGGTATCTTTTAGTGGCGGTAATCGCAATGTTGCTCGTTGGCTGTAGTTCAGCCCCAACGACTCCACCACCGTCAACACAAACACCGCTCGCCGTACCTGAAAAAGCCGATCTGTTAGGCAAGATAGAGTTGGCAGAAATTATAGGTGATGAAGACTTCGCTGAGCTTTATCATGAAATAGCCGCTCAAAACACGACTTTGCCGCAAACATTGGATGATGCATTAGACGAATTAGAGTACAAAACTGGCATAAACCTGAGCTGCTTTACCAATGTCACAATATTTGCCGATGTCTCCACTTTGGCTGAGAGCATGGGATACCTTGAAGGCGGCGGGCTTCCATACTGTGGTGCTCTGGTTGAAGGGGACATAAATGAAAGCAGCGTTATAGGTAGTATGGAACAAAAGACAGGACAGCAATTTGAAACGAGCGATTATCAAGGTTATACGATATATACCGCCGTCATCTCGGATAACGGAAATTGGACCCTCAGTATTGCCTTCCTTGACGGGCAATTAGTTATTGGCACAAGCCAAGCAGTAGAAGATGTCATTGATGTTGTAGCAGAACTGGAAAGCCCCATTAGCGGTCTTGTTTTTGATTGGTATAGCCAGCTTGGCGACGCCCTTATTAAAATTGCCTTCAGAGTGCCTGAGTCCCTCACTGGGAAAATTCCAGAGGAATTAGCCATTGGCCCAATGAATCTGAGCCTGCTCTCCTTCAGGGATATTAATTATGCTACATTTACCCTTACTAAGGACGAGGCAACCGTTACTGCTGATCTAGACCTTATCTTTTCTAACACGGATTCAGCTGAGGATAGTAAAGGGTTGCTATCGGCTGCTATTACAGCGGGCAAGTATGTAGTGCCTGACCCTGATGCCAGGAGAGTGCTATCCAAAGTGCACATATCTGGTTCAGGCTCTTCTGTTTCGTTGACGCTTGCCATGACTATGTCTGAAATCGAGCATTTGGCTTCATTAAGGTCAACAATGTTTACCGCACCAGAGGAGCGGGTTTCGCCTAAAACACCTCTCCCGGGATAGCGGAAATCTTCCCCAGATAATATACTCCTAGCCAGTCATGGGGTTCCAGCTTGGTGCCTTAGGTGCTGAACATTCCGCTATTTTGTTCAGGCTTGGGAAGCTTTATCGCCGCTTGCCAAAGTTTGCCCTTAAGAGTATTTGCCCAGCTTTGCCTTTTCGCTAGCAAGAAGAATCTCGGCAGAGCTAGCCAAACAAAATGGAATTTCGTTCAAGCGGATTTTATCCTTTTCTGTATCCTGAGCCACGAGTTTGTGATAAGGAAACTCTCCTCCATATTCTCAATCATCCTGACAAACTTGTTCATAGGTACTGAGAATGTGAGTACATTGTTGGGAACAAAAGGACGCGCTGAAGGGTCGAACATTCCGATGACTCCTCTGGGGCGGGCAGAATCTCTTTCAAGATACGGGTACTGGACAATTGTGGAACAGCCCGAGCCAAAGGGGGTGAATACTGCATTTTGCTCAGCTTCATCAAAACGCGCCAGAGTAAAGAGCCCCGAGAGAACATCGGGCTCCGCAAAGAAGATAACAACTTCAGGGTCGTCTGACTCCTCAAGCTCGTCCCATCTTTTAAATACTATGAAGCGTCCGGGTGCTTTGAACGTAGGCAAGCGTTTCATTATTTCCTTGACCAGTTCCGGAGATTTGCAATAGCGCTCACCGGTCAACTTGCCAGGGATTCCGTAGGAGAGGAAGTATTCAAAGTCTGGCATAATCCCTTCTGTAAAGCCAAGGTATCGTTTACCCCCAGGGCAGCCGACTGAGTCCACATTAAAACATGAGGAACTTCCCCTCCTCACATCTGATAATGCCCCAACCACACATCCTGGTACTGAGCCGGGCTCGACCAGCTTGGCATGTCCTTCTTCATTAGTGTAGAAGAAGGTGATAGGAAGTTCCGCACCGTCAAAATATTTTTCCCAGAGCAAGATGAATTTCTCTTTGATATGTTTGTTCATAGATCGATTCTCCTGTCTATAATCATGAATCCTGTACTACAAATATACGTCATTTTGAGCTTCAAAGACAAAGATGTGGAGATAATCCGGCTTGGTCAACTGATTATGCCCCATAATTCAAAAACAAAGGCAAATTCAGCAGAGCTAGCCAAGCAAAATAGACAATTGTTACCTGATTGAACAAAACAGGCGATTGTTCATGATTATCAATATGTGGAAAATTTACCCACCCTGTGGAGACCCACCAGATGAGCCATGCTGCCTTATCTTCCCCAAAATCTCATCCGGTATGGGAGGCTCTTCAGGAATTTGACCAAGCATGTTCTTCTCCTTGAGTGCCGCTACTACCCTCTCGTGATTTTCAACACAAGCCCGCATTGCATCTTCGACTGCCTGCTGGGCCTGTCCCTGCACGCGCTCATGCACTTCAGCCAAAACCATCAGGTGATAAGCTGTTGCCTGGCCAATCAGCTGGTCAACAGTGGTGTCATTGCCCAGCCCTGTGGCAATCTGTGATATTTCTTCACCCAAATTGCCTAGCCGTTCAAATTCCTTTAATTCCTCCTGTAGCCTTATGGTTTCATTTTCTTCTGCACATACTCTAGTCCTGTTAAGCTGCTGCTGCATAAGCCTCAGATTGAGCCGAATAGCTTCTTCTGGGTCGCCCTGTGCTAAAGAACACAGGGCTGTCTCCTGGCAGGTCCTTGCTCTTTCTCTGGCTTGAGTTAGGATACTCTGGGCATTTTCAGGGGCACCGGCAATACTATCATCCAGAACTTCTATGTGCTTTGATGCAGCAAGAGCTACCACTTCTGAGGTGTTAATACCCTTTTCCCTTGCCCGTTCCATAGCCTGTGTTGCAATAGCCAGGCAGTTATTATATCCATCGGCTGCCTTAGTGGTCGCTCTAACTTTGTTCCTGGCAAGCATTGCGTCCATCTCAGCCAGTCTCTCTTCGGCGTACTGTAGAGCTTTTTGGACCCTGGCTTCTTCTCTAAAGGTAAACATCAGGCTAAACTGCTCAGCCCATCTATCTGCGAAGTAAAACGGGCTGTCCGGGGTAATACCCGGGTCAGGAAGCACCTCATCTTCTTGGGCGTAGACTGTTCCACTAAAACAGAATGTAAGAGACAGTATGCAGATAAGTAGAACGATACTTAGCTTTTTCATTTCTTTCACCTCCCTACTATATAATTAATAACGCAAGCCGGTCATAATTGTTACACTTTGCACCAGCGCGATGAGGTCAATTTTGCAATAATTGTGAAAAAAGAGGCTGGGCAATAGAATCAATTCGAACTAACGCAGCGCCCGGCAGATGCTGGAATTAATATGGTGACAGGGGGAACGGTAAATGGCAGGACTATAGTTGCCCGTTCCCCGGGCCTTTTGACTCTGGCTTCAGTATCCTCCCCTTAACATCATCTGGAATTTCATCTGGAAGAGGCGGCTCCTCGGGAATGTCATCCAGGGCACCTTGCTGCTGCAGGCCTTTGACTGCCTGCCCATGACCCTCTATGGAGACCCTCATTGCTCTTTCTACAGCCTCCTTCGTTTCTTCGGGGAAATGACTATAAATAAAACCTAGAACCTCTAGCTGACCTGCTGTAGCTCTGGCATTCAACTCATCAACAGTTCTGGTATCGTAACCCATCCCCTTAGCGATTTCGGAGATCTCCTCGCCAAACCTGCGTAGCTCTTCAAACTGCGTGAGAGCTATCTCCGCCTCTTTGACTGCGCCTTTCTCTGATTTGGCTTTCGCTCTTTCCAGTCTACCTTGCATAGTCCCCAGGTTTATCTCCGCGGCTCTGCCCGGCTTTTGTCTCGCCAAGGCTCGCAACGTTTTAACGTGCCCATTAATAGCTATTTCTTCCGCATTCCAGATAGCATCTTTGGCTGGTTCTGGAACGCTATCCTCAAGCCCATCGAGTATGGACAGGTGTCCTGATATAGCTAAGGTAACCGTTTCCATCATACTGGCTGATACCCCGCTATTCTTCGCGTGCTCTGCCCTTTCAATGGCCATGTTAAGGTTTCTCTCATATCCAATGATGGCAACACCTATTTCATCTGGCCGCTTGTCGGCTACGGCTTCTATTTCCTTTAAACGAATGCCAGCGAATTTTAGCTCAAGTTCCGTGCCAGCACTGTCATCGATAGTCAGCACTCGTCGAATCTGCTCCGTACCGAGTTTCACCGGATATAAGGTGTCGCCGGGGAGGCTGTCCTGTGCAGCATAAGCCGTACCTGCGACTAGGGCAAGAACAACTATCATTAAAGGAACGACGACTGCCATTCTTTTTAACCAGACAGTGTTCCAGACTTGCCTCACATTAGACCAGAAGCCAAACCCCCACGTTCTCTCCGCCGCTCTCCCAGCGTGTATGTGCTCCATGAGGTAAACTCGTGTCCTCATCTTAAAAGCATTGGAGGGTTTGACATCTGGTGGCTCCTGAATGCTCAAGGCAATCCTCAGCAGTGGTTCCAGCTGCTGACGCATGGAAGGATAACGATCGAGACAATCTGCCAGGCTGGCTTTTCCCGCCTTGATGTCCTCAATACACTGGGCTAATATGTCTTCTATCCTTTTCATTGCCGAACCTTTTCCAGGATTTTCCTTAGTCTTACAAGTGCACGGTGTAAAATGACCCTTATAGCTCCTTCGCTTTTGCCCAGGGCAGAGGCGATTTCGGGATAGGAGAAACCCCCAATAAAGCGCATCAAGATGACTTGTTGCTGGTCGCCAGGGAGCTCCAGGATTGCCCTGCGCAGTTGTTGCTGTTCAAAGTGGGCTTCTGCCGAGCACTCTGGGCTTGAGTAAGTTTCATCAGCCGGGAGTTCAAAGTCAAGGTATACATTCTCCTTTTTTGACCGGTAGAAATCAACAACCAGATTGTGGCTGATCGTCATCAGCCAGGCAAGAAATGGGCTTGACGTCTTTTTATATCTGCGAATTGCCTGCCACGCCTTGAGGAAAACCCGCTGGGTCAAGTCCTCGGCATCGGCAACATTGCCTACCCGGTAGTAGATGTGTCTGTAAACCCGATCAACATGCATGTCGTACAGTCTCCCGAAGGCATCGGCATCACCATCTACGGCTTTAGTTATCAGCAGATCGACATCCGATGCAACTTCGTTATTTCTGTCCCCTTGCAATTATCTTTCCTCTTTACTTAACGAATGAATACCAAGAAGTGTTACAGATAAGTGTGTGATCAGCAATCTTCAAAGAATACAGAACGACAATAATCAGCTAACAATTCTCCCCATAGCCAATTTCAGCATAGTGTGCCATGAAAACTTACTCTATGGAACTCCTTGAAAATGAAGTTCACCAGGTGAGAAAACTCATATCCTTTATCTATTGCCTCATGCACGGCGAAGCAACTGTGTGTTAGCTATTAGTCCATGCCCAAATGACTTAAGTCATCACTTTATATCAACGGTAAATACCTTCTGCTCGGCATATTCCGTTTCCCACGAGCGCTTATAGGTAACAGTTATCTCGGTTTCACCCGTCTTTAGCGCCTTGAACTGGTAATACTGAGTCCCACCGGCACCAACCAGACCCGTTCCTTTTCGTCTGGATTGTATTCCTCTCTTTCCAGGCTAAGCATATTCTCGTCGTAACTTGCCTCCCAGTCATAACCGGTAGTAGGGTTTGAGTCCAAGGCGATAACAAACTCTTAGTTAATAGTGGTGTTTATCACCTGCTCGGGGTCAGTGTAGGCCTTTACCTCACCACCACAGCTACAAACCTTTTCATCGGAACCTCCTCCTTTTAATTAGCTTCTTTGAACTCTGCTCCATACATTTAAGGCTTCAGGTGTTTTTCAAGCTCTTTAAACTGGGGGAGCTGCATGGGCTCAAATAACAGGTAGCTCTGGACAGGATAGCGTGTGCCTCCTTTATGCGTTACCTCAAGTCCTGCTATTAAGTCATCCACCTGGGATGCTGGCAAGGAAAATGCCATCTCGTGGTCCTGGGTATGCCCGAGCACCCTTTCACCCCTGCCAGGATGGATGAAACAGGCCTTTCCTTCCTTAAATGGCCATATCATCTCGCTGGCACAGGTAAACCCCAGGGTTGTCTCAGAGGTAACAGCCCCACCCCTTTTATAGATATAGCCCTGGGCGAGTCTCATCATTTGTGCCGGATTGCCATATATGACCACTATATCCGGGTCTAGTTTCGTCCTTGAAAGGGGGGAGATATAGAGCCGTTCAAATCGCCCTGGCTCCATTATGGTCATTTTCTCAATGGTTTTTAGAGCAGCCTCTTTTGTCTCAAAATAACCCATGCTCATAAGGAAATCTACTACTACATCTGCGTTTTCAGGCTGTCTCCAGCCAAAGCCAATGAGAGCCGGGATACAATTTATGTCATCTTTTTCAATCCCCATAG
>DAOUTC010000127.1 GCA_030626915.1 Dehalococcoidia bacterium | reverse complement strand
TCCCAAAGGACAAGAACTACAGGTACTGGAAGTGCAACTGCTGCACGGACTTCCTCCTCCAGAAGCAGATGCCCCTTCAGAACTTCTGGAGAATAAGGAAGGTTCTACCCTTCCTGAGCACATAGTTCGAATTACCCTGAAATTGGGCTTAATCTTCAGTCTTGAGGTGCCAGCAAGGTCCGCCCCAGCATATGAACACCAGTTACAGCAAAAAACCACGATTTTTGGCTCAAAATCCTTCATAGCCTTTCCTCCTTTACTATTTGCCTTACAATAAATGGTATCCTCTCCTCTACCTCTTCTGTGCACTTCTCTCCGAAGGTTGTATTATCCCTTATCTCCACAGCATATATACTGACCTGCCTGGGCATTGTGTATCCCAGTCCTTCCCCAATTTTAAGAGCAGTGGCGATGTCTATACCATGAGAGGAGGAGAAATCCATAGTGGGCTTCAAATCTTCCAGCTCGAGCTTATAGAACTCTCCCGGTTTCCCCTTCTTGGTTCTTATAGAATCGATGATGACGAGCTTATCGTAACCTATTACATAGTCAAGGAGAGCGATTCCTGCTTCGCTCGCCCCGACCACCTCTAAATCGGGGATTCCCTGTTTAAGCTCTTGAGCTATTCTAATTCCAACAGCGTCATCTGTGAGAATCGGATTGCCAAGTCCTAAAATGAGGGTTTTCATCTTCTCTCAGGTCTTATCCTCTCCAAAGGACTCTAGAAATACCTCAGGGACTTCAGGGACCTGGGCATCTGCCCAGGACTTAAGGCAACTGAAGGAGCAGAAGTTATAGTGGGAAACTGCCCCCGGACCCATCCAGCAAGAAACAGTGAGCCAGCCTTTAAGCGCCTCACAAGGTGGCTCTCCAGAGAAATATTCCACTCCTTTACCACATGAATGACAGGTTAAGCTCATTCTCTGGTTTTTCATTTTTATCCCAAAGGACAAGAACTACAGGTACTGGAAGTGCAACTGCTGCACGGACTTCCTCCTCCAGAAGCAGATGCCCCTTCAGAACTTCTGGAGAATAATGAAAGCACTCGCTGAGCACCACCTCCACAACTGGGGCATAAAGCGACCTCTCCTGCCTGACTCATTGGTCTGAGTAGTTCAAATTTGAGTTTACAACTGGAACAAAAATACTCGTATATAGGCATTATCCCGCCTCTCACAGGCTACCATTAAACAGCGACCACTTCCTCGACCTCAGGTATCTGCTCCTTGAGCACTCGCTCGATCCCATGCCTCAAGGTCATTGTCGCCACAGGACAGCCAGCACAGGCACCTGTGAGCCTCAGCTTAACCAACCCTTCGTTCACATCCACCAGCTCAACATCTCCTCCGTCTGCCTGTAAAGCAGGTCTTATTTGTGCTAAGACTGCTTCCACCTTCTCCCGCATGGCTTCCCCTCCTTATTCATTTATAGCGCTGCGTAAATATTAACTATGGTTTCCGCCAGGTCGTCTTTGATAACCATTGCTCCAGCAGGACAGGCACTAACACACAAGCCACATCGCTTGCACCTAAGGTCATCTATGACTAACACCAATCCATCCTCAGACTTCTCCAGTTTGACAGCATCATAGCTACATACGGCAACACAGATTCCACACCCGCTACATATATTCTGGTTGACCTCAATTTGTGGTATCTCAGGCTGAAGTCCTAGCACTACACACGCTTTACAACTCTTACATGGTCCGCAACAGAGACACCTTCTTGCTTCCTCCACTGCTTCTCCCAGGGTGAAACCTTTCTCAAACAGTTCAAAGTTTAGCCTCTCTTCCATCAATACCCATTCTGACTCAGGCTGAGGCTTGTAATCCATAAGCTTGGGGATAGCAGCCCCTTCATACTGCTTTTCTCTGTCTGCCTTCAGGTCTTCACCCTTGAGATAGCGGTCTATAGACTCTGCTACTATCATCCCGTCTCTCATTGCTTCGGCAGCAAAGCCTGCCCGTCTCACATCACCACCAATGAAAATCCCTTCTTGGCGATTACTCATCAGGGTAAGCTGGTCGAGGTCAAGCCTGCCTCTCTCATCCAGCAAATCCTCCTGCTGGAAGAATGCCCGCTCTGGACCCTGCCCTATGGTGACCATTAGCACATCACCCTCAAGATATATGGCATCATTTCGGTCAAACCTCGGATTGAATCCGCTTTCATCAAAGACCGATGTGCATCGGGGACATTTTATTTTCTTAAATTTTCCATCCTCTCCGATTATCTTTTCTACACCTCGACAATAGTTTATTTTTATGCCTTCCTCTTTAGCGCCTTCTATCTCCTCTACATCGGCCGGAATCCCATCCTTGGAAGATTTATCTTCACACTCCAGGCAGACGATAGACACATCTCCATCGAGCCGCCGGACAGACCTTGCCACGTCAAAGGCTACATTGCCACCGCCCACTACTATCACTCTCTTACCCCGAAAGAGCTGGCGAAGCAGCTGACCAGAGACCTTCCCCTGGTTCAGCTCGAAGAGGAGATGCAACCCGAACGCGACTCCACCTAGGTCTGCTCCCGTTACTAATTGACCGCCAATAGTAAGGGCTCTGGGGGAATGAGTACCGGTAGCAATAAATATTGCCCGGTAACCCTCATTTTTAAGGTCATCCAGCGTTTTTCCACCATTGCCCATTGTTACTCCGAATTCAACATCAATATGAGCAATCCTTGTCAGATTATTTAAAGTAGTATCCACTATATTTGTGGGAAGACGATATTGGGGAATGTATCTCAGAGCTCCCCCTAACTGGGAGCTCCTTTCCAGAATGGTCACTTGATAGCCCTCTTTACTCAGCATGTAAGCACACATCAACCCTCCCGGTCCTCCTCCAATCACAGCAACCTTTTCTTTGGTAGGATAGGGAAGCGGGGGCTTGGTTTCCATATATGGAAGATAATAATCGGTAAGGAATCGTTTGAGCATCTTTCTTCTTATTGCCCCTGTCTGGTCTTTGTAATTGCACTCTTTCTCACAAAGCCCGCAAATATAGCTACATACTGTGAATAGAGGATTCGCCTCATAAATTTCGTCACCTATCTTTATTATCTGGCTGTAAGCCTCCTGAGCATCCAAGGGGAGAAGGGCTATCATAGCATTAGTTCGTTGAATAGGCTCTCCAATAGGACAAGCTATCTGACAAGGAGGCAGATACACCTTCCCGGTGGCTTCATCAATCGCTTCCTCAACCCGTGCCCGCTCTTCTTCCGCCGTTACTTCCTCTACTATGGGCAATTCGGCTATAGCTGCCTCAGCTGCCTCAGCTGCCTCAGCAGCCTTAGGTCTTATCTCTACCTGAACCAGACCGAGGGTCTCCC
>DAOUTC010000016.1 GCA_030626915.1 Dehalococcoidia bacterium | reverse complement strand
CACCCAGCCACCTTTGGTTGACATAATACATACCACATCTTTTAGCTTCCTCTCCTATTACATCCTGAGCTTGTTTCTTAGTGCCCACAAAAAGAATGATTTGTCCACTGGCTGCTAGGTTCCGGACGAAAGCACATGCCCCATCCAACATCATAACTGTCTTTTCTAAATCGATGATATGTATTCCATTGCGCTGGGTAAAGATATATTTCCTCATCTTAGGGTGCCAATAGCTGGTATGATGACCAAAGTGAGCACCCGCTTCTAGAAGTTCTTTTACCGATGGATTTTCCATTATTCTTTTAACCCTCCAAACCTGCTGCGTCCCTGGAGGGATTCGAACCCACGACCCGCTGCTTAGAAGGCAGCCGCTCTATCCAACTGAGCTACAGGGACGTTTAAGCTAAGTGTAACATAATAGTGATTGATAGATAAAGATGGTAGTGGCAAAGCTAGCGGTTTTACCTGGAGCGTAACTCCTTAATAGCATGGCTGATATTACTTAATGCTTTTACAATATTTTCTTCCTCGGTGGCTAGTGAAAATCTAATGTGGCTATCCATTCCAAACGGAGCCCCTTCCACTCCAGCTACCTGCGCCTTCCTTAACAAAAAATTGCGAAAATCTACAGAGCTGTTTATGGTGTATTTCCTCCCATCAAACTCATATTTATAGCCCAAGAAGTTCTTGATGTTGGGAAAGGCATAAAACGCTCCTTCCGGCCTAGTGCAACTAACGTCATCAATCTCATTTAAGCCTCTGACAAAAATATCTCTATTTCTTTCATATCTTTGTCTCATATTATCAGTGGCTTCCCTGGCTTTTTGGCTGGTGTAGGCGACACGCATAGCATATTGAGCTGGCCTCGAAGTCCCGGAATTGACATGACCCTGCAATTTTGTTAGTCCTTTGATAACTTCCCTTGGACCAGCAACATACCCCAATCTCCACCCAGGAACACCAAATCTCTTGGACGGGCCATCAACCAGTATGGCATTGTCTCTCAGACCTCCGATTGATAATATACTTTCATGCTTTCTGCCATCGAAAACAAATTTTGCGTAAATTTCATCGGATATAACCCATATATCTTTCTCTTTTGCCACCTTTGCTATTTCCTCCAATTCGTCTCTGGTATAAACAACTCCTGAAGGATTACACGGTGAGCTGTAGAGCAGCGCCTTTATGTTCTTAGCCTCTATTTCTCTCCGCAGTTTTTCTAGATTTGGCCTCAAATCCTCATCCGCTTCCAGAAAGCAGGGAATACCGTGTGCTATTTTCACAGATTCAGGATAGGTAACCCAGAACGGAGTCATAATCCCCACATTCTCTCCTGGCTCAAGTAAAACCCTCACTAATATGTCCAGGCCGCTTTTTACACCAACGGTAATTGCTATCTCTGGAGGGGCATACCTCACGCCAATCTCTTCAGCTATTACACCAGACAATATTTCCCTTAACTCGGGGTCGCCTTGCACTGGTCCGTACTTGTGGAGCTTGCCTCCCTCCAGAAGGGCCGCCAAAACGTCTTCAGTGGGACCTGTGTCTGGCTGACCAGCAGTAAGGTCTATAATTTTAAAACCAAACTCTTTCTCTAAAGAGCTTATCTCCTCTTTTAGAGAAAGAGTCGCCGAGGGTTTTATCTCTCTTCCTATTTTGCTTATAAGTGGCGCTATCTTAACTCCCTTGTCTAACTTATTTCTATAAGTTCGTCCAACAATTTTAGCCCAGAACCTGTTAAGGGCAATAGAACTTTACTCCCGGGTTTGATGGAACCTTCTTTATCGACACTAGCATCACCTTCTGCTATGCTTAATCTCGCAGCCACTATAAATATAAATCCCTATATTCCATTATACGAGGTGCCTTTTAACCAGTCAATAAGTCAAGTCCTGGCTCGGTGTTTTCTGTTGGGTCTGGATTTCCCTCTTGACGGAGGAATACAAAACATAGCACAGCACTACTGGCATGTTCTTCCCTAAAGTCTTCAAAGGAAACAACAAATACTGCTTGCTGTTTTTTCGGAGGGAGCTTCTCCAGAAACAAACCAGAAATGTTATCACCTTATTACTTCGTCTACCGGCCTGTAATATGCCTCCAGGGCATGAGCCTTAGCTACAGGCTCAAATGTAATGGCTCCTTTATACATATTTAAGCCTGATTTCAAGGCATTATCATCTCGACAAGCCGATACCACCCCTTTAGCAGCTATCTCCAGTCCGTATTTAATAGTACAGTTGTTAAGAGCAAAAGAAGCAGTACGAGAATAAATTCCTGGTACGTTTGGTACACAATAATGAACAACCCCTTCCTCTATAAATGTAGGGTCACTGTGAGTAGTAGGATGAGAAGATTCAAAACAGCCGCCTTGGTCAATAGCTATGTCCACCACGACAGCCCCCTTCTTCATAATTTTCAAGTCCTCTCGTTTCACCAATTGAGGGGTTTTAGCCCCTGGAACCAGGACACTTCCTATCATGATATCAGCTTCTCGCAAACCTGCTTCTAAAGCAGAGCTATCACTATATACAGGAAATACATTAGCTGGCATAGTAGTTTTCAAGCGCTCCAGAGCATCAAGGCTAACATCTAAAACAGTTACTTTAGCGCCCATTCCGGCTGCAATCCTGGCAGCATTACTGCCTACTACACCACCACCAAGCACTAGTACATTCGCCGGAGCTACTCCAGGTACTCCCGTAGCTAGTAACCCTTCACCACCTTGAATTTTGCTCAAGTAAAAAGCTCCCAATAACGGAGCCACAGAACCAGCTATTTCACTCATGGGCCTCAACAAAGGCAACGTTCCATCGCTTTCTCGGACTGTTTCATACGCTACAGCAATAATCCTTTTCTCCAAGCAAGCCTTAGTTAATTCCTTATCGGCAGCAAAGTGGAAAGAAGCGTAAATAACCTGACCTTCTTTCATTAAATCATACTCTTGTGGTAACGGCTCTTTAACCTTACTAATAAGGTCAGCGATTCCCCATACTTCCTGAGCCGTAGCTAATATTTTTGCGCCTGAAGCTTGATATTTCTCATCAGTAACGCCAGAGCCCACACCAGCTCCTTTTTCTATGTAAACCTCGTGACCGGCATTGACGTAAGCCTTTGCTGCTACCGGCGTTAAGCCTACACGAAATTCGTTGTTCTTAATTTCTTTAGGGCATCCAATTTTCATCCTCAAACCTCCTTTCAAATTACACTATATCCTTCTTTCAGTTTTTGTGTCAAAGTTCTGTACTCGTTTATATGATTGATGACATACCACCGGCTTTCTTGTCATTGCGAGCCAAAGGCGTGGCAATCTCATAGTGAGGCATACCCGGGAGATTGCTCCGGCGCTGATGTGCCTTGCAATGACAATAGAGAGCACTTTCCGCAATGACATAAAAACTGTTAGGGCTGTTCCAAACTTAAAATGGAAATATCCTTATGCTTTGAGGTGTGATGCATCTATCGGAACGAGGTCAGTTCAACAGGTCGAAAATTGCCCCAAAATAAATGTTATATGGGGGAAGCGACTGTACCATTTGAGGTCAAAGAGCGCTCCTAAAATAGGCTCTCTCCTAAAAGAGATAAGGAAGAGCACCGCCTTTGAGTGAAAGGGGATGAATTCGGATTATGGTGCAACAAACTAAAGCTGAGTTACTTGCTTAAATGCTCTCACCGGCATGGAGGAATAACACTAGCTATTTTTTGTGAGCCTGAGCAGCATGTTTTCGCCAGCACTTCTCATGCACATAAACGCCACATTTGGCGCAGTGGTAAATATAGGTTCTGACTTCCCCACCACAAACAGGGCACTTCATGACTTTTTACCTCCTCTACCTCCCCTCTCTCCTCTTCTCCTTAGTATCGAACCTTCCCTTTGTTTCTCCCCTGGAGTCAGTGATGTAAAATCCTGGTCCCTTAAACAAAATGGGGACCGGAGAAAAAAGGCGGCGGGCAACCCCGCGGCATACAGGGCAAATAGCTGTTGGCTTATCATTAAAGTTTTGTCTGAGTTCAAATCGCAATTTACAGTTTGGGCACTGGTATTCATAGGTAGGCATTTGTATTCCTCCTTAATCTCTCATTCTACAGGCGGAGTAACTTCTTCAGTTAGCGTCGGCTCTGCAGGCAAAACAGTTTCTTCACTCGATGTCCGCTCTACAAGCGAAGTAATTTGTTCACTTGGCAGCTGTTCTTTTTCACTCCCACTGGTTATAAACTCGCCGTCCAAATCAATAGTGCCTGCTTCAAAACTCGGCTGATGGGCTTGCAACACATGCTTTTCCCAACAATAAGCATGAACGAAAACCCCACAGGAGCAGTGAAAAACAGCCCTACTACAAAGCAATGGATTCCCACAAGCAGCACAATTCATTTAATTACCTCCCATAATTAGCACTCTCAGTGATAGAGTGCTAATTATATTTTAATACAGGGATTTTTTCAAGCTTTCAAACTGGCCGGGTTGACAACTTGCCCAATTAATCATTAATATATAGTGGCTCTGATAAGCACAAATGAAAGCTTACCCGGGAGTTATACAGCCCTAGAATTCATCTTCCGCTTCTCCTTAGTCCGTGATGATATTGGAAACGCTAAGAGAAACAACATGCTTTCTGCTGAAGCGTGGTTATTAGGAGTGAAAAGGTGATGCAGAAAAAAACTATCAGAGATATAAAGGTTGAAGGGAAAAGGGTATTAGTTAGAGTTGATTTTAATGTTCCATTGGATATAAATACCGGAGCCATTAGCAATGATAGCCGCATCCGCGCCTCATTACCCACCATCAAGTACCTTGTTGACCGTAAAGCCAGGGTGATTCTTTGCTCCCATCTAGGGCGCCCCAACGGCAAAGTAATTGAAGGATTGCGAATAGCACCAGTAGCCGTGCGCTTATCACAGCTTATAGGCTTGCCTGTTAGTATAGCGTCTGATTGTGTAGGTCAAGAGGTAGAAAATAAGGTAAAAACGCTTAAAGAAGGCGATATTTTGTTTTTGGAAAATGTGCGCTTCCATCCTGAGGAAGAGGCAAACGAGCCTCACTTTGCCCAAAATTTGGCCCAGCTAGCTGATATTTATGTTAATGATGCCTTCAGCGCCGCCCATAGAGCTCATGCCTCTACTGTAGGTGTAGCCAGGTACTTGCCAGCAGTGGCTGGTTTTTCAATGGAAGAGGAATTAAATGCTATGGGCAAACTTCTGAGTGCTCCAGCACGTCCTTTTGCCTGTCTAATAGGCGGCGCTAAAGTGAGCGACAAGATAGGCCTGGTGCAAAATATGCTAAAAAAGGTTGATATTTTGCTCATCGGCGGTGGCATGGCAGCCACCTTTCTAAAAGCACAAGGGTATGAGATTGGGCATTCCCTGGTAGAAAGAGATAAATTGAACCTGGCTAGGGACTTGCTTAAAGAGGCTGAAGAATGGGGAGTACCATTTTTTCTACCGATTGATGTAGTGGTAGCTGAGCAGATTAAGCCTGAGGCTTCAACTAAAGTAGTGCCCATAAGCAATATACCATCTGCTAGCTACCTTGTGGATATTGGACCTAAAACCATCGAGCTTTTCTCCTCCAGGCTAAAGAAATGCCATACCATTATGTGGAATGGGCCTCTGGGAATTTATGAGATACCTCAGTTTGCTCAAGGAACCAGGTCAATGGCTAAGCTACTGTCCACTGTCAATGCTACTACCGTTATTGGTGGCGGCTCAAGTGCTGAGATAGTTCAGGAGATGAGACTGAGTGATAAGATGACTCACGTCTCCACCGGAGGTGGTGCTAGCTTGAGATTCCTGGAAGGCCTTCCCTTGCCTGGAGTGGAAGCTTTACCAAATAAGAACAACTAGAAATCCTAGATCCTAAAGATTTAGAATTTGGATATCAGAGGTTAAAGTCTTTAATGATGCGCATCCCTTTCATTGCTGGCAATTGGAAAATGAACACCACAGCCGCTGAGGCTGAGAAGCTTGTCCACGATATGCTGGATAGGCTGGATAGAATAGAGGAAGTGGAAAAGGTGCTCTGTCCTCCGTTTATTTCCCTAGTCACAATAAGGGAGCTGCTAAAAGGTTCATCTATTAAGCTTGGAGCTCAGAATATGTGGTTTGAGACGAAAGGAGCTTATACCGGTGAGATATCCCCATTGATGCTAAGGGAATCGTGCGAATTTGTTATTCTGGGACATTCTGAGCGGCGGAGGTATTTTGGCGAAACTGACGAAATAATTAATAAGAAGATAAAGGCAGCCCTAGAAAACAAGCTTAAACCGATTTTATGTGTGGGGGAAAGACTTGAAGAGAATGAAGCTGGCAGGACAGAAGAGGTGATTGGCAGACAGTTAAATCAAGATTTAAACCAAGTAAAACCCACACACAATATAGTGATCGCCTATGAGCCGATATGGGCTATTGGCACCGGCAAGGCGGCTAGCGGTGAACAAGCAGCAGCTACCATCAAATTTATCCGCGATATTCTGGCTGAACTATGGAATAAGGGCATAGCTCAGGATTTACGTATCCTGTATGGTGGCAGTGTTACCAGCCATAACATCGCCGAGTTCATTTCTCAGCCAGAAATTGATGGCGCTTTGGTTGGTGGAAGTAGCCTCGAGGCTGAAGAGTTCTTGAGTATTGTTAATCAAACTGCTGAAATCAAGGGGGACTAAGCTGTCACCCTGAATGAAATGAAGGGTCTTAGAGATTCTTCGCTGCGCTCAGAATGACAAAAAAGCATTGCCTTATTGCCATCATCGGTCCCACAGCAGTAGGCAAAAGTGAACTTGCTCTCCACTTAGCTCAAGATTCCCCAGCAGAGATAATAAGTGCCGATAGTAGACAGGTTTATCGCTATATGGACATTGGCACCAATAAGCCCACTTTAGCTGAAAGGGCAATAATTCCCCACCATCTTATTGATATAGTTGAGCCTGACGAAGACTTTAGCCTGGCTACATATTGCCAACTGGCTACTGAGGCAATCGAAGCCATTCAGCAAAAAGACAAGCTGCCATTACTGGTGGGTGGCAGTGGTCTTTATGTATGGTCATTAATAGAAGGATGGAAGATACCCCAAGTATTACCTAATACCAAATTAAGGCGCAATTTAGAAACCAGAGCAAAGCAAGAAGGAAGCTATGCACTTTATGAAGAACTGCGGCAGATTGACCCTGTAGCAGCAACTAAAATCCATCCCTGCAATACACGCCGCATTATAAGAGCCTTAGAGATTTATCAGATGACAGGGCAGCCTCCCTCACAGTTATGGCGTAAAGAGACACCAAATTTCCCCATCCTCGTCATCGGTTTGACTTTAGAAAGGGGTGAATTATATAAAAGGATTGATTGTCGCGTGGATAAAATGGTGCAAAGCGGATTGGCCAAAGAGGTAGAGGAATTGTTAAACAGGGGTTATAGTCCTACATTACCTTCTATGTCTGGCATAGGTTACAAGCAAATAGTCCAGTTTCTTCAAGGTCAGATGAGCTTGCCCGCAGCCATTGAGCAGATAAAGTATGAAACCCACCGCCTGGTTCGCCACCAATATACCTGGTTTCACCTGGATGACCCAAGAATCCACTGGTTTGATGCCGCCAGGGATAACGTTAGGGAAAAGGTGGTAAAATTAGTAAGAATCTTTGTAGCATGAAATTCTCCAAATTACAGGCTGCGGGAAATGACTTTATTCTGGTAGATGCCAGAAATATAGAGCAGGATTGGGCAAAGTTAGCTCAAACCATGTGTCGGCGCCACTTTGGCATTGGAGCTGATGGCTTAATATTGCTGCAGAACTCCAATATCGCCGATTTAAAGATGCGCATGTTTAATCCAGACGGCTCTGAGGCTGAGACTTGCGGCAACGGGCTAAGGTGCTTCGCCAAGTATGTTATTGAAAGGGGCATAGTTGATAAAGTGCCATTGCGAGCAAAGCGAGACGACCTCTGTTTAGCCATAGAAACCCTATCCGGCATAAGAAAAACCAGAGCTTATATGTCAGAAGATAAGGTCAACCGAGTACAGGTAAGCATGGGCTTACCTCAATTCAATCCGGAGCAAATTCCTATCGCTCTCACCACGGATGTCATTGCGAGCCGTTCCTCCTCTGTCATTGCGAGGTGTTCCTTCTCTGTCATTGCGAGGTGTTCCTTCTCTGTCATTGCGAGGAACGAAGTGACGAAGCAACCTCCAATAATCACCTATCAGCTGACAGTTGACAGCTATCAGCTATCAGTATCCCTCTTGTCAATGGGCAATCCTCACGCAGTGAGCTTTACATCAGACCCGGTAGCCAGCTTCCCTCTGGTCGAGGTAGGACCTAAAGTGGAAAGACATCCTTTATTCCCGCAAAGGACGAATTTTGAAATAGCTAGAGTTCTGAATAGGGGAAGAATAGAAGCCAGGGTATGGGAGCGAGGCGCGGGAGAAACCCTTGCCTGTGGCAGCGGTGCCTGCGCTATAGCTGTAGCTGCTCAGTTGCTTGGTTATATAGACAAGCAAGTTGACATAATACTCCCAGGTGGAGTTCTAACCGTCTTCTGGGATAGGGTAGGGGAGGTATTGCTCAGCGGCCCAGTGGAAGAAGTTTTCAGTGGAGAATATCCGATGTAAAGGAGAAAACGATGCAATTAGCCAGACGACTGAATAATTTACCCCCATACCTTTTTGTTGACATAAACAGGAAAATCGCTGAAAAGCAAGCTAGAGGAGAGGACATCATCAGCTTCAGTATCGGCGACCCTGATTTACCCACGCCATGTCATATTATTGACCATATGTGCCAGGCAGCACATAACCCCACCAACCACCGTTATCCTGAAACTGACGGCCTGCCTGAGCTTCGTCAGGCTATCGCTGAATGGTATGAAAAACGCTTTGGGGTCATCTTGAATCCAGGTAAAGAGGTGCTGCCGCTTATTGGCTCCAAAGAGGGAATAGGACACATGGCACTATGCTTTATCGAACCTGGCGATATAGCTTTGGTACCCGACCCAAGCTATCCTGTATATTCCATGAGCACTATGATAGCCGGTGGCGAGCCTCATTTTATGCCTCTGAAAGAGGAAAACGACTTCTTACCAGACTTTGAAGCCATCCCTGAGAAGATAGCCAATAAAGCAAAGCTTATGTGGCTAAACTATCCCAACAATCCCACAGGCGCTATAGCTGACCTTGATTTCTTTGAAAATGCAATCCATTTTGCCCGGCAGCATAACTTAGCTGTCTGCCACGATACTCCTTATACCGAAGTTGCCTTTGAGGGCTACAAGCCACCGAGTTTTATGCAAGTACCTGGAGCTAAAGAAGTGGGAGTGGAATTCCATTCCCTGTCTAAAACTTATCATATGACTGGGTGGCGGATAGGTATGGTGGTGGGCAATAGTCAAATGATAGATGCTTTATTCCGGGTTAAGTCCAACCTGGATTCAGGCATTCCACAGGCAATCCAGCAGGCTGCTATCGAGGCTTTGCGTGGCTCTCAGGACTGCGTTGCTGAGCACAATGCTATCCTGCAACGACGCCGAGATAAATTGATACCGGTTCTTAATGAAATAGGGCTGAAAGCCAGGATACCCAGAGCTACTTTCTACATTTGGGCTAAGGTCCCTCAAGGTTATACTTCGATAGATTTCGCCGAGAAATTGCTTGATGAGGCCGGAATAGCTGTAACCCCTGGCATTGGCTATGGAAAGGAGGGAGAAGGTTATATTAGATTTTCCTTGACTCTGGCTGATGAGCGTTTGGAGGAAGGAATAAAACGCCTATCAGCCTGGCATAGGAGGAACAAATAAAGCAAAAACTTTTCGCCACACGAACTGAGGTAGAGCGAGCATTCCTGGTAGGAGTAGAAAACAGGGCTTCCAATCGTGATTGGACAGCCGCCGATTCTTTACAGGAGCTGTCCTGTTTGGTCAGGACAGCCGGCGCTGATGTGGTAGGTATGTTCACCCAAAAACTGGATGCTGCTTCACCCACCCACTATATTGGTAAGGGGAAGATTGCAGAGCTAGTTAACCTCAAAGAGCAAACTCAATATAACACGGTGATTTTCGATGATGAGCTGTCACCACGACAGCAAAGAAATCTTGAAGAGCTGTTGCAAGTCAAAGTCATTGACCGCACAGCTCTCATCCTGGATATATTTGCCAAACAAGCTCGAACTCGTGAAGGACAGCTTCAAGTGGAGTTAGCCCAACACCAATACCTTTTGCCCAGGCTTGTGGGTCAGTGGAGCCACCTGGAAAAACTCGGCGGAGGTATCGGCACCAGAGGTCCAGGAGAATCGCAGTTGGAAACCGACCGACGCCTTATCCACAGGCGAATCAATCGTCTTCAACAGGAATTAGAAAATGTAAGCCGCCATCGAGCTCTTTACAGAAAGCGACGCAAGGAGAGAGGTGTGCCAATCGTAGCTCTCGTGGGCTACACTAATGCCGGCAAAAGCACTTTATTTAACGCTTTAAGCAAAGCCGGGGTAGTTGTGGAAGATAAGCTCTTTTCCACCCTTGACCCTGTAACCCGCCGCTTGACTTTACCCCGCGGTAAACAATTCCTTATCACTGACACTGTGGGCTTTATTCACAAACTGCCACCATCAATAGTTGCAGCCTTTCAAGCTACCTTAGAGGAACTCAGCGAAGCCGACTTGCTGCTCCATATGGTTGACATAACACACAAAAACGCTGCTAATCAATGTTGCACAGTAGGGAAAATACTCAGTGAACTAAACCTTAAGCATAAGCCCAGAATCACAGTATTCAACAAACTGGATTTGGCTCTGAGCAGTGAGGCGGAGCTGGAAGCCCTGACCACTGTGCCTTACCTTGAGGAACAAATCGTGCTGCCGGATAAAAACATAGCCCTTATCTCTGCCGTCACAGGCTGGGGAGTGGATAAGCTTCTGGATAAGATAACTTCTCGTCTGGATAGTGCTTTGATGCCAGATATAACAGCGCAAGTCAGGTGATATTTGCCTGGTAGCATCCCTCCCTCACAGGACAAATGGAGCACTTCCCATCTTTACAAAATTCCAGGCCTATTCTAACTAAAGAGGACTCTACATCGGGATATTCTGCTTCCTCTTCCTTCAATCCAAGTTTGGAAGCTACCTTCTTAGCAATAGGGGAAACCATCGGCTTTGCCTTCTCCCAGATTCCCCTTAGTTCCCTTAAAAAGATATTAACTCCAGTTGGTCCCACACCCCTGAATTCAAGCAGCCTCTTTACTAAATCCTCGCTGTCCTTCGCCTGAGTATGTAAACTTTCCAATGAGCCATATTTTTCCTTCAAGCTGGATACTATTTCAAGCAGATTCGACGCTGTGGAGAAATCGTACCTAACATAGCCGCCGCTGTCCAGAACCTCCACCAGTTTATCCCAACCAGCCTCTAAGATGCTCTCGGGCGTTACTATGCCCTCCCTTTCAAACTCCTTAAAGGTTCTTTTGGCTATTTGAGAGGAAATCCTCTTGGCAAAAAGCACCGAAGCCAGAAACCACTTAAACCTGTCTTCCTCTCTTCTTAAGTCCAGACCTAGTTCTTGAGAATAGGTCGCTACCTTCAGGATTTTTTCCTTTATATTCACTTTTTTGCTTTTCTTCTGAGCCTCTTATAGTAACTATGGGACAGATAAACTGCCGCCAGTGGATTATGCCCTGTGACTCTGTCTTTCACCGCTAGCACCGTCATTGGTGGCCGACAATACCTTATAAACAACGTGTCATGACCTACGCAGAGCCCCAAAAGGATGACGAAATCAACCTCCTCAGAATTTAAGATTTCCGCTTGAGTTATGGGATTGCACATAGACTCATACCAACCTGGCCCTGAGATCTTCTCCTCTTCCTTGATTCCTATTCTCTCCTTGGGTATAGCCCCTACCTTGCAGCAAACTGATACTACTTCAAAACCACTACTCTCAAAGATTTCGGTAACCATCCGTGCTTCATTCGCCAGACCCGTGCAGAAAGCCAGCCCAATCTTACGAAAACCATTTTTCTCCGCGAACTGCATTGTCTCCTCGATTCGGGGTATCTTTGTCCTGATACCATCAGGGGTATGCTCATAGCACTGAAACTCCTGTATTGAAGCCAGGCGGGCGAATTCCCTTACATTGTCTCTGTCATACTCACGCAGGGACTTCTCTATAATATCCTGCTTTAATTTAGAGGGGCAAAAGCGTGGCGCTTCTTCAAAACTGGGCTTTAAATCAGACGCAATATCGGGCTCACATAGTATCCTGGGACATTTGGCGCATTGTGGTCTTTCTTTACTCATGATTTCCTCCTGTACTAACAAAATATTATAGGGCATTGATTTCTGAATTAGTAGGGGATTAATATATTGCTGTCTTTATGCTATGCGCTTAAACAATGGCTTGAAAAGAGCCAGGGCCCGAGAGATAAAAATTTCCAGGCTATAATACAAGCTATAAATGAATCCCGGGAAAATCCTGCTCAAAATAGCTGGTGAAATAACTTAATCTAAGAGGAGGCGGTATGAAGATTCTGCGTTTTGCCATCAATAGAACAATCAAGTATGGGATGCTTGAAGATGACACCATCAGGGTCATGTTGGGCACTCCTTATACTTACTTTAGAAGCCGGGGCAAATCTTTGAGGCTGACAGAAAGCACATACAAATTGGATGAGGTGCGACTTCTGGCTCCTTGTCTCCCCTCAAAAATAGTGGCATTGGGATTGAATTACAGGAAACATGCTGAGGAATTTAGGTTACAGATACCCAATATGCCGCTCATCTTTCTAAAACCATCTACTGCAGTTATAGGGCCGGAGGACAAAATTGTCTATCCCAAAACCTCAAAACGCGTGGATTACGAAGGTGAACTGGCTCTAGTTATTGGGAGAAAGGCTAGAGCGGTGAACAGAGCAAAAGCCAGAGAATACATATTGGGTTACACCTGCTTTAACGATGTCTCCGCCAGGTATGAACAGCGAGATGACGGCCAATGGACCCGGGCTAAAAGTTATGACACCTTTGCCCCCATAGGCCCATACATAGTAACTGATATTTCGCCTGATAACCTGAAGCTTGAAACTTACCTCAATGGCGAGCTTCGCCAGTCTGCACAGACAAGCGACCTTATCTTTCGTGTAGATGTGCTGGTGAGCTTTATCTCCAATATAATGACGCTTCTGCCTGGCGATGTCATTGCCACAGGGACTCCTTCGTGCATCGGGCGCATGCTGCCTGGTGATATTGTTGAAGTAAAAATTGAGCACATAGGCACGCTGAGAAACTATGTAGTGGCACAGAAATGAGCATGAGAATCCATATTGTTTAAACACCTCACTTGAGAACGTTGCGAAATAACTTATAGCACAAAATTTGCAGCGGTAGTAGTGCTATAATTGGTAACACAAGAGCATGATCGAGCTTGCTTCTTTGAAACGTAAAGAACGTAAAATCGGAGGTAAATTATGGCACATCAGTTTAAAATTGTAGTAGAAAAGACCCCTGATGGGTATGTAGCATATCCCCTGGGCTTGAAAGGCATCGTGGTAGGGCAAGGGGATACTTATGAAGAAGCCTTGTCAGATGTGAAATCAGCTATCCAGTTTCATATTGAGACCTTTGGCAAAGAAGT
>DAOUTC010000041.1 GCA_030626915.1 Dehalococcoidia bacterium | reverse complement strand
GTAAGACGCTAGCGGAGAAAATTTTGGCTGGTAAATCAAAAAACCGCTGCCAAAGCCAGGGATATTATTAATTGCCAAAGTAGATTTAGCCTTTGTTCAGGATACTTGTGGACCTTTAACTGTCAGCAATTCAAAGAAAGTGGCTTCCACAATATAGCTGAGCCGCGGAATTCGGTAATTTTCCTTGACCCTGCTACTCCTAGCCCTGCCAAGCAGCTTTCTAATGACCATATACTTTGGGAGCCAAATTTCCTCTCCCATAAAGAGAGAGGATTAAGATGATGCTGGTGAACGAAGCGAGGATGAAGCAGTTTATTGACCAGGTATACCATGAGCCTTACTCATTATTGACGAATAACTGCTTTCATAAATCCATCAAGATAGTAAGGAAAGCTCACGAGTTGGGACTCAGAGCCAATCTAGTTGTTGAGCCTATCTCAATAACGCCAAGACGCACATCCCCATTTATCCCGCGGATATTGCCCCATTGCTTTGTGAGGCTGGAAGGGCAAAAAGTTGATGTTGCGCTAGACCCAGCCACAGAGAAGGTTTGGTGTAAAAATAGCCAAATAATTAGCATAGCTCTAATAGATTTACCAGGGAATATTATTTAGAGGAACTTAGAAGCAATTGGTAGGAAGGCATAGGTATCATGGAGGGTCTTATTCTGTATAGGGGTTTACAACAACTCCATTCTATTGTTATGATGGGCGAGGAGAAGGTCGGTAGATTCTGTTATGGAGGGAAAAAGTTGAACGTGGCAAAGTGGGAATATGGAGTATCTCTTAGATGAAGAGAAAGCTAGTTTGCATCTCTCCACTACTGGCTGCTGGCATTATTCTTGGCTATCTCTTCTTTGTGGGCTGGCTTCTAGGTTTTCTGCTAACCAAACACATGGCCGGCAAAACAAGTGGAAAACCTGGTAGAATAAAATCAATTGTCATTCCTTTTGGAAATTACAAGATTCACTTTCACCATTGGCTTATCTCTTCAGGGATAATAATTCTTAGTCTGATAATGGACGTCCGCTTTTTGGCTTCAGCAATATCCTACGGAGTTTTAAGTGGCTCGGTTTTCCAGGGTATTTACTATTACAGTGATTGGCATAGAATCCTGATTACCAGGAGGCATCAAAATATCGAGAATATAATTGCCCCCTTCAAGTCTAAGAAATAAAAACGAAACAAAGGGCACAACTGGGGACTTTTCTCATAATTTCGTATACTTCTTCTGGCGCTGGAATAACAACTGTGCCTGTCCCCCATCTTTTACTCATCTTGCCAGTGATTTTTCCACTTTTGCTAGACCTTTACTATCCGCCAATTTTTCCTGCCAGGATTTGCGTGGTTTAGATTTATTGCCCATCTGTTTACCTCCATACTCGTAATTAGATTAAGGCAGTTGTGAAACGCTAGATTTGGAGCTAAGGAATGCTAGCGAGTAATCGAATAAAAATCCAAATGCGTGGCAGTTGTTTCAGACATTGCTCTTCAGTGCTGAATATGTGTGACCGTGAGAACTTGCCGCTGGCCTCTACTAAAGCTGTGGAGGGTGAGCTACACAATTTGGACTATTGTTTAACGTTTTGCGGGTATGCAAAGCCACCGAAGGCGGTTTGGGTGAGCGTAAGCGAACCGCATACACCGTGTTATATGACCCGAACGAAGTGAGGGCGAGGCACGAAGTGCCGAAGCGTTCCGCCCGAAGCCGTCAATCGCTCTCTCATTTTTATTCACCTTTTCTCCATGAATTCTTTAAATTCTTTTAAATTTGCTGGAACAAGGGCAGGTCTTTTCAAAAATTCGCATGGCCATTGCTTACACTTCTCACAATATTTAATCCCTCTTTTCTCAGCACATTCTTTCCTTTTTCTTAACCAATCTGTTTTCTTCTTCAGGAAATTTGTTAGGCTTACTTCCTTGATTTGCTTCATGTTACTCCAGACATCTAAAAACCAAGAACTTTCCTCTAATTTTTCAGCCCTGAAGAAATCAAAGAATTTACAGGGAAATTCCTTACACTCTAAACAAATCTTTAAGTTCTTGTTATTCAAGCAATCATAAATCTTGCAATATTTTCTATATTCTTTGCTTAATCCCTTGTTAGATCGGCAACCCCCACATTTTCTATTAAGAAAGGCTGTACATTCTCCACAATAAAGCCCGCAAGGAGCAACTAAATTCCATTTATTGTCGTTTGGCATTTTATGTCTCATAATACACCATTAAGATTGGTTATTATAAAATTCTTTCTCCAACGGCAAAGGGGCGGAATTTCATATAACTATGGATAAACGAACCTACTTCGTTTGTCCCCAACTCTGGGTGAACCAAATTTTGTCATTCTTTATTGACCTTTATACCTTTTGAAATGTATCCAGTGGACTGCGAATACGACCAATGTCTCGCTTGCTCACGTGAGTGTATATCTCTGTAGTTTTTGGGCTCTTATGTCCCAGCAACTCCTGAATATAGCGTAAGTCTATGCCACCCTCTAGTAGATGAGTGGCAAAGCTGTGCCGCAGGGTGTGGACAGTAATATGTTTGGGTATACCTGCCTTCTGACAAGCATCCTCCAGAATCTTTTGCACGGTGCGGGTGGTAAGATGACTATCCGCGTTCGGCCCGGGGAAGAGCCAGACCTTCGGATGGCAAGTTTCCCAATATTGGTGTAAAGTCTCTAACGCCACATCAGAAAGGAGTGTATACCGGTCTTTCCGCCCCTTGGCACCTCGAATATGAATCATATGTCGTTCCTCGTCGATGTCTTCAACCTTTAACCGAATCACCTCAGTTACCCTCAAACCTGCAGAATAGGTCAACATTAGGATTGCCCTATGCTTGAGATTGGTTACCACACCAAGAAGGCGCATCACATCATCCCGACCAAGGACAACAGGTAGTTTGTTCTCCTTTTTGGGTCGAGGCAGATTGCCAACTACCTTCGGTGTCTGCAATACACATTCATACAAGAACTTGGCCGCACTAACTGCTTGATTGTGATATGATCTCGACACCTTCTCATCATCAACGAGATGAAGCATATACTTCCGAATATGCCCCTCATCCAGTTGTCGAGGGCCTTTCATAAAATGGCAGACATAACGATTGATATGGTGTAGATAAGCCTTTTGAGTCTTTTGGCTGTATCCTCTCAATTTCAGCTCTTTCTCTGTATCGCTCAGAACCTCTTTCCTTCGCCTTTCAAACTCTAGGGATTTCAGGAGAGGGTCTAGTTCTATTTGTTGCCCGGCAAAAACCCTTAGGATTTTTTCTAGAATTCCATCAGAACGGGGAGCACTCCAATACTTTTCCTTTGGATGCCATCTGCTACCTTCGATAGCCTCGATTTTCGCTACATGCACAGGGTCATAGGGGAATGTAATCGTTACTCTCCCAGCAATTCCTCTGCTGATTTTTATATTCGCTCTCATTTGTGCCTGTGTTATATCCACCGTCCGAAGGTTAAACAAGACGCTATTTTGTGCAACATTTGGCAATATAAGCTATGAAAGCACACTATTGCAAAAGATGTGATCAACGACTTGTAACAAACAGGAACGTGAGCAGGGCAGCGATACTTTTGGCATCGCAGATCTCACCTGAGGCGATAAGCTGAAGTACCTGGTTCAGAGGAACCTTTACCAGCTCAATGTCTTCGCTATCCTCAGCCACTACGTCTTTTTGAGCTATAGGTGGCTTTGCTTGCTCTGAAGGTATAGCTCTGCTGCCAGATAGAGAGGGATCGAAGTCGAACTATACTATCTTGTTCTGGCCAGTCGCGTGCCCTGGACGAATATCTTCATGCTTAGGAGTTAAGACTGCCAACGTTAACTTGCCTACAACTGCAGCTGCAAGGCAAGCAAGCCCAAAGGCAGCCAATTTTTCAAAATAACTCTCATCCAGTTGGGAAAGGCCAACCTGAGTAGGTTGTCCTGGTAGCACTGATTTTTCTTGTTCAATGGGTTTGAATTGTATTGCCATTAGTGCTCTCCTACTTGTGTAATGATATTTTCTACCTTCTTATATTCACTATGCTTTGGAGTAATTACATGGATATTATATCTTGCAAGCAAAGTGCAGATAGCCTGTAGACCGAATTCCTCCCATTCATTTATTTGAGACTGACCAAGAATGAGAAAGATCGGATTGTCAGGTTCACCTATAGCTGCCTCTTTAACAAGGAGGGCAGCTCGTTCCTTCACTGATTGTGGTGTAATTTCCTCCAGCACATTCCTAAGCTCATCCACAGTGACACGCTTTGCTAACCTATCTCCTTGCTCAATCGCCGATGTGAGGATAAGTCGAGCGAAGGTAGAAGGACCAAGCCCCTGCTTAGCTGCTAATTTGTTGAGCTTAGAGCGACTTTCACTATCAAGGCGAAGTGTTATTGGTCTGTCTTTAACGCGTCTCACCCGCAGCTTTTGAGCTTTGGGCTCAACAGTAGTAAGGTCAAGGGGACTATGTGAATCCCAGTACTCGGCTTCTTGCTCTTCTGACTCAAACTGAGGTATAAGCTCTTTCTCCTTACTCATTTCTCCCCCTTTCTCGTTTCTGTTTTTGATATTTCTTAAGTTCGGCGCTTTTTATAATACCGTTTCTCTTTGTCCTGCATGCCTCGGGCCGTAATAACTTTATACTGCGCTCTCCCATTCCTCTTCACCAGAACTATGAAAAGATAACGCCCAGATATAGCTTGCCCATATACACAATACGAATTTGATGTGCCTTTGTGACAAATTGGCTCATCATTGAAAATTACCTCCTCAACTTCTTCCGGAGTAACATAATGTCTCTGCCAAATCTTATCAATCACCACTGAGACCAAATTAATGGATAGGTTACGAAAATCAATCTAAACCCTTTGTAAGACATTGTATTACAGTACTTGAGAAATGTCAAGTTGTTCTGCTCATTCACATGATTGGTGGCACGCCGCCTCCTTTCCCGTTAGTTCCTTTTTCTCTGAGGTTGCTTCGTCGCAAAGCTCCTCGCAATGACACTTTTGCCTGTGAGAAGACCTATGAGTCGGATTATGAGCGCTCTTGCTGCTACTTGGAGAAGAGAAAGTAGTTACTAGTGCTGCGTGGCTATCAATAGTCTTTGCTGGTAAGAGGGAGGTTATGGGCAGCCTGGATGGTTTGTGGGCTCATTTCACCGCTGTAAACTGCGTGTGTGCTCTGTTTCAAGGTATCATCTCGAGCAGGGTATTAAGCAGCCGCCAAAGCCAGGTTATTTCCCCTTTGTAATGAAGAGGAAGGTGAGCAGGGCGGCGATGCTTTTGGCATCACAGATTTCATCTGAGGCGATAAGCTGAGGTATTTGGTTTGTAGGAACCCGGACTAGTTCTATGCCTTCAGTATCTTCAGCCATCAAGCGGCTGGGCACAAGGTCGGTAGCCAGGTAGCAGTGTAGATATTCTGTGCCATAGCCGGGAATAGAATAAAATCCTCCTAGTTTCTTTATTTTCCTGGGCAGATAGCCGATTTCCTCCTGCAATTCGCGGCGGACACAGTCAACAGGTTCCTCACCAGCATCTATGCCGCCGGCAGGTACTTCTAATAGAGACTTGCCTACTGGGTAGCGAAATTGGTGGACCAAAAGCACATTGTCCTGGTCATCGAGGACTACTACGGCTACGCAATCCCTGTGTTGTACCACTTCTCTGGTGGTTTTTTTGCCGCTGGACTTTTGCACCCAGTCAACATGCAAATTTACTGAGCGTCCATTGTAAATTTGCTCACAGGATAATTTTTTCTCTGGTAACATAGCTCTCCTTTCAAGGCTGCTTCATTTCCCGCTTGCGGAGTTTATCCTGAGCGAGATTCTTCAGTCGCTGTCCCTTCGCTTTGCTCAGGGCTTCGGCTAATCCCTCAGAATGACAGGAAGCAAAGAGCTCAGGGCTTCGACTCCTCGCAGTGGCATTAAAGGTGGCAAATAAGAGCTGATGCATCGCAGTTAGGGAATTTGGGACAGCGATAGCATTCTCCCCATACCTTACGTGGCAATTCCATTTTATCCACCAAATGAAATCCTTGCTTCTGGAAGAAAGATGGTCTGCGGGTAAGGCAATAAACAGTAGCTATGCCTAACTCCTTAGCCTCATCCAGGCAAGCCTGGACCAATGAAGAACCGATTCCCTGGTGCTGTTCTGGCTCGATGGCAGCCAACGACCTTATTTCAGCTAAGTCAAGCCAGTCAACATGCAATGCTGCGCAAGCAATAACTTGCTCTCCCTCTCTAACTACAAAATAGTCTCTAATATTCTCGCAAATCTCGCTTAAGGCGCGAGGTAATATGTCGTCATCTTGACCGGCAAAGTGATTGATTAATTGCTGTATTGCGGCAGCATCGCTTATTTTTGCCTTCTCAACCTTCATGTTGTTCCCTCCCTCTCAACTTCTGCCAGAGCGAGCTATAGAAATATTTTGGCTGACGGATTTTCAGGAAACGAGCTACGTAAGGGCTGAGTTTTAACCTGATATTTTGCTCGCTGGATAGGGGCATATCAACCTGCCCGTCAAGGCTAAGTATAGCTTTATCTCCGCTAGCAACCTTTAAATCAACTATACTTTGTGGTGGTAAGACCAGAGCATGGCTGAGGCCAAGATGGCAGGATATTGGTTGAAGGATTATTTCCCTGGATTGGGGATGGAGAATCGGTCCGCCAGCTGCTAGCGAATAGCCAGTACTGCCGGTAGCTGTGGCTATAATAACTCCGTCAGCCCTATAGGTAGCTAACATTTCACCGTCAATTTCTGCCTTTATATTAATCAAGCGGACAGCGGTGCTTCGCACTACCGCATCATTCAAGGCGTGGAAACTTTTATCTCTAAGTCGAGCTTCAAGCATAGCTCTCTCCTCAATCCAGCCGGCACCTTCAAGCAGACGGGGTAAGTTTGATGAAGCTTCATCAGAGGTTAGCTCGGTAATGAAACCTAACCTGCCTAAATTTATGCCCAGTATGGGCACATTTGCCGGAGCCGAGATGCGAGCAGCGTGGAGGATGGTGCCATCACCACCAATGCTCAAGACTAAATCTGAGCCAGCTACCTGGTGCTTAGCCTCGTCTTCCTCCCAGGCTGAGCATTGCCATGAAGAGACTCCCCGGGCAGATAATAACTCCTGCAACTTGCTAGCTACATCTCGGGCTTTTTGTAGCCCAGGGTGATACAGAATACCGACTTGCTTCATGAGCCTTATTCTAACATATCCGTGGTAATAGCTCCCCAGAGAGCATATCAACAATTCGAGAATGACCTAGCTTTGTGCGCATGATTACCCTTCCAGGGTGCTTGTTGGTTACCTCGCCAACGATAGCTGCGTCTCTTCCATAGTTATTTTGCTTCATTTGAGCCAAAATCTTATCAGCGTTGTCTGGTTCGACTATAGCTACCAGTTTACCCTCATTGGCGACATAGACGGGGTCGAAACCCAAAAGCTCACAGGCAGCCTTAACCCCTTCCTTTATGGGTATCTTATTCTCTTCTACCACGACACCCACCTTTGATTGTCGGGCAAACTCGTTAAGCGTGGTAGCTAGCCCACCTCTGGTAGGGTCACGGAGGCAATGGATTCTTGGAGATGACTCCAGCATTTGAGCTACCAATTTGTTTAATGGGGCACAATCGCTTTCCACAAGCGTGGAGAACCTCAATCCCTCGCGCTGGCTCATTATAGCTATGCCATGGTCGCCGATAGTGCCACTCAGGATAATTTTATCTCCAGCTTTGGCGTTAGCTCCTGAGATGTCAATTCCGGGAGGGATTATCCCTATCCCTGAGGTGTTGATAAACAGCTTATCAGCCTGTCCTTGGTTTACTACTTTGGTATCCCCGGCAATTATATCTACTTCAGCCTCTGCAGCGGCTGCCTTTATTGACCTGACTATGCGGTCAAGTTCGCTCAAGGAGAAGCCCTCTTCTATAATCAGAGATAAGCTTAAGTATAGGGGCTTGGCTCCGTTCATAGACAAGTCATTAACTGTGCCACAAATAGCCAGTTTGCCTATATCTCCGCCGGTAAAGAAAATAGGGCTGACGACATAGCTATCGGTGGTAAAGGCAAGATGCCCACTAGCCTCAAAAATAGCTGAGTCATCTAATCGATTTAACATAGGATTAGCCAGGGAAGGAAGTAACTTTTTCTCAATCAGGTCATGGCTGAGTTTGCCACCGCTGCCATGGGCCAAAAGGATGGTATCATTCATAGCTTACCCCACCATATTCATAATAAGCAGCGCAAGCGCCTTCGCTGGAGACCATGCAAGGACCTATAGGTTTCTCCGGAGCGCAAACCCTGGCAAAAAGCTTACACTCAGGAGGTGTAGCTACGCCGCGTAGTATATCGCCACAACGACACCCTTCAGGCTCCTTGACAGGTTTTAAGTTTAGCTGAAAGGCACTGTCAGCATCAAAATGCTCATATTTTTGCTTAATCCTTAAGCCGCTTTGAGCTACAACGCCAATTCCCCGCCAGTTAGCTTTATCAATTTTAAAAACCTCATGTATTAATTCTAAGGCTTTCTTATTGCCTTGAGGCTTTACTCCACGCCGATAGGCTATTTCCACTCTTGGCTGGCCAGTTTCAATTTGCTCCACTAGCTTATCTATGCATAGTAAAATATCTAAAGGTTCAAAGCCCGAGATAACACAGCCGACATTATAATTCTTGGGGATAAATTCATAGGGATAAGAGCCAATTATGACACTGACATGTCCCGGGCAGATAATCCCATCTAGTTTCACCTCGCCAAGCTCCAGCAGCGTCTTCATCACCGGTGGAGTTAACCTGAGCAAGGAAAGGGCATAAAAATTCTCTATCCCTTCTTTCTGTGCCTTGATTATAGAGGCAGCTATAGTGGGTGCTGTGGTTTCAAAGCCGATGCCGATGAAGATGACCGACTTTTTGGGGTTAGCTTTGGCTATTTCCACAGCATCTATAGCGGAATAGACAACTCGTATATCTGCTCCTTCAGCCCTGGCTTGTTGTAAACTGGAATAGCTACCAGGAACTTTTATTATGTCCCCGAAGGTAGTGATGATGACCCCGGGTAAATGAGCCATAGCAATAGCTTTATCTAAATCAGCAGTTGCAGTAACACACACAGGGCAGCCTGGTCCTGACCTCATTTCAACCGTTTTGGGAACTAGTTGGCGAATTCCGTATCTCATTATGGCATGAGTATGTCCACCACAGAACTCCATCAGTCTGATTGGCTTGGTGGAACGCTTAGCGAGCCTGGTCGCCAGCTTTCTGGCTAGCTCACTATTTTGATACTCATCAATGAACTTCACTAAGGCTTGCTATTTCCTCCAGAAGCTTTAGGGTTTCCTTGGCTTCGGCCTCGTCCACAATGCCTATGGCATAACCTGTATGGAGCAGCACATAATCCCTCACCTTTACTTCCGGGGTCAGTGCAATGCTAACCCGACGCCTCACC
>DAOUTC010000078.1 GCA_030626915.1 Dehalococcoidia bacterium | reverse complement strand
TCGCTGCGCTCGGGGTTTCAAGCTCACCGCAATGACAATAAAGGGGAGCTCGCAATGACGATGAAAAGGGGCGCAATGGCAAAATGATTACCTCTTTTGAATTAAGGACAGGAACTCGGAGCGGGTGATTGTTTTGCTGCGAAAAGCTCCCCTTACCGCTGAGGTTACTACGGTACTCCCCGGTTTTTTGATCCCCCTCATTATCATGCATAAATGTTCTGCCTGGATGACTACTCCTACACCATCCGGTTGAAGAGCTTCAAAAATGGTATCGGCAATCTGCCCTGTCATTCTTTCCTGGAGTTGGGGACGCCTGGCAAATATTTCCACCACTCTTGCTAGCTTGCTTATCCCCACCACCTTGCCATTTACACTGGGAACATAGCCTACATGAGCTACACCATAAAAGGGAAGCAGATGATGTTCGCACATGGAGTAAAAGGGGATATCTTTTAAGATCACCATTTCGTGGTGCCCTTCCTCAAAGCCTGCGGCTAGTTCAACCTTAGGGTCAATATCTAATCCCGAGAAAAGTTCTACATACATATCGGCAACACGCTGGGGGGTATTCTTTATGCTTTCCATCGATAAATCTTGCCCGATAGCCGCGATTATGGAAGCCGTTGCTGCTTTAATCCTATCCTTATCAATCATTTTAAATCCCCCTCTTTATGAAATTTAGGCTATCTTCGTCCACGGTGACATAGAACTCAGAGCCGAGGTAAAGAAGCGGTTTTACCTTTGTCAAGTCAAGTATTTCGTTTTCGGTGAATATTGCTTCTTGGAAGTGTACAGCGACAATCTCACCGACTACCCAAACATGGTCGCCATAAATTTTGCTATCCAAAAGCTTGCATTCGTAGGAAGCATAGGCGTCCTTCAATAAAGGAACGCTGGTTTTTATCGGCTTTTCTTTTGAGATGTTAAGCTTTTGGAACTTGTCTATCTTTTGTCCTGAACTGCCACCAAGAGAGGCAGCCAAATGAGCTTTTTCAAATGGGATGAAATTAATGCCGAATTCCTTGCTTTGGCTGATAAGCTGGTAAGTAAACCTCTTGGGGGCGATAGAGACGCCGTAAATAGGAGGATTGATGGAGATCGAACTATGCCATGCTGCAGTCATGGCGTTTTCTTTTCCTCCAGAGCTAGCAGTAATTATAGCTGCCAATTTGGGATAATGATGACTGAATTTGCCGATGTCTTCTGTGGCTGTTTTCTCCATAGCTGGCCCTCCTTCATTTTTGGAATCATTATAATCCATTTCAACTGAGAAATTTGAATTTTACTCTACTACAAGCTAAAATAATTAGCACTTCTTATTGCAGACTGCTAATTAAACTGTTAATATAGCAGGTCGATTATGCCTATATATAAAGCCAACAACGTCGACGCCCTTTAGGCGGAGGGCAACAGATTTTAAATAGCTCGAGAATTAGGTATGTGACTGTAAAAGGAGGGTGATTATCTTGCCTACTTATGAGTATCGATGTCCGCAGTGCAAATTTAAGTTTGAGGTTAAGCTGAAGTTCAGTGATAATAATTTGCCGGTTTTTTGCACTCATTGCGGAGCCAAGGCAGAGCGGCTATTCTCCCCGGTGCCGATAATTTTCAAGGGTCCGGGATTCTATGTCACTGATAATAGAAGAGGAGAAAAGGAAGGGCCCGACAAAGGCAAGGCTAGGTGAGGAAACAAAGAGGAATCGGAAGGGGATAGCCGGTGAACTGTCCTGTAGATTTTTAGTCCTTGAACAAAAAATCTTCCACTACACTCAGGTCGGCGGCTAGTTCTGCTGGTGGCTGAGCATATCTGCGGGGCACATTGGGGTCTTTTAACCCTGTTCCAGTGATAATACAAACTATTTTCTTACCTGAGAAATTCTCCCTCTTTGCCATCTTGATGAGTCCTGCTACCGAGGCAGCTGAGGCTGGTTCGCCGAAAACGCCTTCCTTGATTGCTAATAACTTATAAGCGTTCAAGATCTCATCGTCGGTCACCAAGTCTATGATGCCGCCAGATTCATCTCTTGCTGCCGTTGCTTTCTCCCAGCTGGCAGGGTTGCCAATGCGGATAGCAGTGGCGATGGTTTTAGGGTATTTAACCGGTTTGCCCTGAACTATGGGTGCGGCGCCAGCAGCTTGAAAGCCCATCATCCTTGGAGTACGGCTTGCCTTGCCAATGTGGTGGTATTCTTTGAATCCCTTCCAGTAAGCCGTTATGTTCCCGGCATTGCCGACAGGAATGAACAGGTAATCTGGAGCATCCCCCAGATCATCGATGATTTCGAATGAAGCTGTTTTCTGACCTTCGATGCGATTTGGATTAAGCGAGTTAACCAGGGTAACGGGGTGTTTTTCGGTCAGGGAACGGACTATTTGCAGCGCTTGGTCAAAGTTGCCTCTTATACCCACGATTTGGGCGCCGTAAACAAAAGCTTGAGCTAGCTTTCCCATGGCTATTTTGCCTTTGGGGATGATAACGATGGTTCTCATTCCAAAGCGGGTTCCATAGGCAGTTGCTGAAGCGCTGGTATTGCCAGTGGAAGCACAAATAATGGTGGAGCTGCCACTCTCCGCTGCCTTGGCTACGGCGACCACCATACCGCGGTCTTTAAATGAACCAGTGGGATTACATCCTTCTAATTTAAAATAGAGTTCCCCACATCCGAGTTCCCTTTCCAGATTTTGAGACCTTACCAGGGGGGTATCTCCCTCGCCAAGCGTGACTATAGGGGTAGCTGGGGTGATGGGCAACAGGTGGTGGTATCTAGCGAGAACACCTTGCTTCATTCCTCAACCCTGATAAAGCTACTCACTTCGTTTACCACAGTCACCAATTTTAATTGTTCAACGGCTTTCTGCACTGCGTTTTCCCTTGCCGGGTGGGTCATGATGACTATCTCGGCAGCCTGAGCTGCTCGGTCGCTCTCTTTCTGAATCACCGACGAAATGCTGATGGAATTATCCCCCAGGACCTTGGAGATTTGTGCCAAAACTCCAGGACGATCAGCCACATCTAGTCTGAAGTAGTAGCGTGTCTCTACATCTGCCATTGGCTTAACGATTAGCTCTTGATTTATCCCTGTTTCTGGGGTGGCAGTTATCCCCAGGCGATTGTTTCTAACTATGGTCAATACATCGGCAACAATAGCGCTGGAAGCCCGCATTCCTCCTGCTCCTTCTCCGTAGAAGAGCAATTTGCCAGCAAGGTCTCCTTCTGCTTGAATGGCATTATAAACACCATCTACTTTAGCCAATTGGGAATCCTTGGGAAGAAAAACAGGGTGCACTCGAGCCTCAATAGTGTTGCCATATCGTTTAGCTATTGCCAGTAGCTTTATAACATAACCAAATTCTTCAGCATAGTGGAAATCTTGGGCAGCAAGGTGCGAAATCCCCTCGCAATATATCTCTTGGGGGTCCAGCTTAATGTGGAAAGCTAAGTTAGCCAGGATGGCTAGTTTATAGACCGTATCTATCCCCTCAATGTCATTTGAAGGGTCGGACTCGGCATAACCTAATTCCTGGGCTTGTTTCAAAGCCACGGGGAAGTCCAGTTTTTCTTGCGCCATTCTGGTCAAAATGTAGTTAGTGGTGCCGTTGAGGATGGCATAAATGGCTGAGATATCATTGGCTGCCAAGCCTTGCTGGAAAGAGGAAATAAGCGGTATACCGCTACCTACACTTGCTTCATAGCGAAGCTCAACGTTGTGTTCCTTGGCCAGCGAGAATAACTCATAGCCATGTTTAGCAATCACTTCCTTATTGGCAGTAACCACATGCTTTCCATTGGTGATAGCTTGCCTGATGTATTCTGTGGCAGGATGTTCTCCACCAATAACCTCGATGACTATGTCTATTTGTGGATCGGTCAAAATTTCCTCAGCATTCTGGGTCAGTAATCCAGGTTCAAGTTCTACAGAGCGTTTTTCCGCCACCTTCCTTAATATCAGAGGTCCCCCTGATTGCTCAGCCAGACTATCCTTCTTCTCCAGCAGAACATGAGCTACGCAACTGCCTACAACTCCAAGACCTAACAAGCCAATGTTTACTTCTTGCTTTGTCTGCATATTTACCTTCTTTTAATAACTTCCGCTATGGCCCAGGCCATCCTCGTGGCATCAAGTATATTCTCAATAGTGCTATTTTCCCTTTGTTGTTCAAGCCACTCGCTGAGGTGTTTATTTTTTAGCACTTCCCGAGCATCGTCGTCCAGCTCTCGCTGTTGTTTATCTAAAACTTTGACTACCCAATAGCCTCCTTCGGTAGTAACAGTTTCGTCCTTGACCGGTTCACTGACTTCATCCACAGGAAGCTGGAAAGTGACTTCGTCGAACTCATAGCTGAAGTCATTTGTCTCCTTTTCCTCTTCCTTGAGCCACCCAAGTTTGCCACCTTTATATTTGCTGCTGTGCTGGGAGTAATTTTTTGCAAGTTCGCTAAAATTACCTTCTGCGTCCAGTTCAATCTTGATTTCCACAGCCTCTTGCTCGCTGCCTAATACCATGGCACTGACATTTATCCCTTTCTCGGGGTCTTTTTCACTAACCTTTATCAGCCAGTAGCCAACGCTTTTGTTGGTTGAATTGTCGTAGATGGGCTGGCTTATTTCACCAGCGGTAAGATTGAAGGTCTCTGCGATAGTTTGAGGCATTAATTCTTGAGGAAGCCAGCCTAAATTGCCATCATACTCTTTAGTGTTGTTATCGTAGGAGAATTCCCTGACCAGCTTGGTGAAGTTCTCACCTTTCTCAGCTTGGTCTATCACCTTGTTAGCCACCTGTTCGCTTTCCACGAACATCACCGAGGTATTTGCCTGTAGCATTTCATCCGGCAACTGAGAATCAAAGTATTCTACAAGTTTTCCCGTCAGTAGCCCAGTTTCCACTATATCTTGATATACTTCATCCTTGGGGAAGTTTTGCTCCTCGATCGTTTCCTCTATCTCTTCTTGGCTTACTGTTATATTGAGGTCCTTCGCTCCTTGCCTTATTAGTTCGGCATCTTCAATATATCGAGCAACTGCATTGGTGTAATAGTATATGCTGTCTGGTTCTAATTCTTTGGTCTGGGCGTCGAGCATGTTTACATAATGTCTCATATTGAAGGAAACATCGTTTACCGTGATCACTTTCTCGCTGAAGGGCTTGCTTTGGTAATAATATCCGTAGGCTGCATAGCTGATAATGCCGACTAAGAAGATAGTGCTAGCGATTATTATCATGCGCCGAATGCGCTTCTGTCGCTGCCATTTTGCCTCCTGGCGTTTTGTAGGGACTCGTATGGCTGGTACCTGCTTCTTGCCCAATAGTCACATCCTCGTTGGTGATTGTTCTACTAGCTTTGTTATGATAGCATATTGTTCTGGACAAGGCGACGGGGTGTAGCGCAGCCTGGTAGCGCACCTGAATGGGGTTCAGGTGGTCGGAGGTTCAAATCCTCTCACCCCGATATAGAAATTTTTCGACAGGATTTCTGAACAAACATTATTAACTCGATTCGCACGAGGTATCGAGTCCAAGCTGGATAAGTTTTACCAAACTTATGAGGAGAAAAGGAGCCCCCAACAGGTTGATCCTCAGAGAAAGTTATTACCTCATACGGCTAAGGCTATTTATGATGCCACAGCCTGAAGTTGGGTTACCTACTTAAATGATTTGCCACGGATGGTTGACAGTCTTTGGGAAAGGTAGTAGTCTATGGCGAATATGGTAGCTTATGGCTGTCATAGAGTTCTTGGGCTGGAATAGTCCGGAGCCCCGGGGGATGTCAGTTTTCTGACAT
>DAOUTC010000128.1 GCA_030626915.1 Dehalococcoidia bacterium | reverse complement strand
TTTCAAACTCCCAAGCAAACTCACTCCCATTATCCGTCTGCGAGTTTTCTATGGGCTGACCAACAAGGTAGCGGAGACGATAAAGAAAATCTGCTGCTGCTCGGGAGCTCTTATTTTTGTACATCCTGGCATAGCCTAACTTGGTGGCATGGTCCACGGCAGTCAGGATATATCTTTTAAGGCTATTCCAGTAGATAACAATGGTATCAAGTTGAAAGAGGAAACAGGGTCTCCCTTCCTTCACTAGCTGAGTTATTCTCTTCTTTGGTTTCTGACGAGCTCTGGCTCTCTTTCTGGCAGTCTTCTCTGCCTTATTCTGGTCGGGATAGAGCTTATATCTTCTGACTACCCTCTCGATCTTCCAGGTAGAGATCTCCTCAGAATATTCTTTCTCATAAATGACCTTTAGCTTCTTCTTGCCGTAGTAGGGATATCTCTTTCTCAAGCGCCTTATCCTCTCTTCCTGGATGGGGGTCACTTCCCAATGCCTCTTACGATGGGGAGCTCTAGACCTATCAGCCAGACTATGGACATCGTATTTTGAGTCCCTGAAGCGCTTGGACCATTTGTAGAAGGTCT
Organism: Dehalococcoidia bacterium; assembly: GCA_030626915.1. Classification (GTDB taxonomy): domain Bacteria; phylum Chloroflexota; class Dehalococcoidia; order GIF9; family AB-539-J10; genus JAUWHW01. Next base: position 2,711 of record DAOUTC010000128.1, on the reverse strand, counting down.
TCCTTGAGATACTGAAGTGCTGAGCGGTGAGGGTAACATTCTCTTCGGCTACTGTATAATAGAAGACCATCCATTCTACCCTCAATCTCTCAGGTGTTGTAAAGCTTAAAAGGTCTGCTACCCCTCTCCAGCGCTCATATCTATCCCTTAAGATAATAGGCTTTCTTTTAAAGAAATAGAAGCTGGCCGGCTTTCTCATTACGGTAACTCCTCATGGTAAGTTAACATCATTACTAACCATACCACGGGTGTTACCTATGTATCTCAGCCTCCGCATAGCGCCAAGCTTTTCAACGGCATTAGGAGCAGAAACAAAGTTGTTGAGGTTGTGGAAGTTACTATTTGCCTATTTTCGCGGAGCGTTACGCACTAGCATAGATTCCGATAAACGATAGGCTTGCAGTATTGTTATTATTTGTTGAGGGGTGATACAATTCTTTGCAAGTTAAGTATAGTGTTTAAGGAGAAAAACATATGAACACAGAGAATTTTGGGGAAGGTAGTGAGAAAGAAGTTGGTGTTCGGGCTAAACTGGAATGGAGTGACGCCGAATCAGTTCCCATCATCTATGCTAACCACTTATTTGTGCGCCATGAAGAAGACAATTTTGTTATTACAATTGGGCAGGCACATGGACCATATTGGCTGGAGATGCCTGAAGAAGTTAAAGGTAAAGAGATCAAAGTACCTATACATGCTGTAGCTCGTATTGCTGTTTCTCCCCAATCAATGAAATCGATGTTAGATGCACTGAATCAGAACTATGAACGTTTCCTGAGGAAGCAAGGAAGGTGTGAGAAGAAATGAGCATGATGGATTATGTAGATGTTAGCAGAGTATCAGAAATTGCTTATCGCGGCCCAAGCACTGGGGATGGGACGAAGTTTTTTGGTGTTTTGCGGTGGCCTAATTTCTCTAATGTCCTTTGGGATATAGGGCTTCTCTTTTCTAGTGAACAGACTAAGGCCCCTATTAAAATATCTAGAAAAGCTCAGATTTGGGAAAGCCCTGAGGTGAAGGAAATATTAGCCCAGCCTTTCGGTGCTCCTGTTAAGCTGACTAGAGAGCAGGCAATTGAGATTGTAAAGAATTCATTTGGAAGTCGCCCTGATCTACCTGAGGGTCGTGAGTATGTGAGAGATATTAGGTTGGCTTTCGGAGAGTCGATATTTAGGAAGTCATCAGGAGAGAGTGGCTGATTACTTATTTGATACCACTGTTTTTGTAGATTATCATAGAGGTGATCCAGCAGCCAAACATCTTGTTGAACGTCTCATCGAAGGCAGTATTAGTGCTTCTTATTGTGCTTTAACATTGGCTGAATTGTGGATTGGAATATCTACGATTCATGCGGAGGAACTCAGGCGCAGGGAGGAGATGGAGTATAAAGCTGCCTTTACTCTAATGGAATCAGCACCTATTTCAAATGAAGATGCAAAACTGGCTGGCACATGGCTTGGGAAACTTGATGAAAATGCGCGAAAAGAACTTTTTGCTGATGCAATTATCGGCTCTGTGGCTAGTCGACGTGGAGAAGTAGTTTGCACAAGAAACAAGGAGCACTTTGAGCAGTTCTCTGTGCAAGTTGAGACTTATTAAAGTTTTATATTCTTACTTTGTTTCACTTGCTGGTGGGAGGTGGCATAGGGCATGAAGCTCTTCGGGGCGCAGGCTGGCTCGTCTGGCATACTTGGAAAATCCAGCTTCTAAATCATCATAAAACATGTAGGTGATTTTGTTTTCCAGGAAGAGTGGATGTCCAATATAGGACGAGCTGGTTAGTTCTTGCTGGAGCTTTCTGCGCCTGGTTTTCGGAGCCACAATAGTCAATTGTCGGCTTTTGCCTAATTCGGGCATAGCTGATAGCAAAGCCACAAAACGCTCTAAAGCACTCAGAATCGGTGTGTGTTCCTCTACCTCAAAAGCCCATATTGGGGTTCCATCTGCTTTTGCCCAGATTATATCAATTTGCTCAATGCGCTTCTGCTGGACAGGCTTAGCTTTTATATTCAGGCAGGTCAGTGGTTTAAGCCCTGCTAGCATAGGGTCATTTCTCTCTTGCTTGCCAATGTAAGGGACAAACCCAGCCTTCTGGCAAAGTATGGCAAGGCGATAGATGTGCTGGTTATGGGTGGTGCTGGCGGGAATTCCAAGAATATATTCCTCGCCCTTTTCAGTAATGAATAATGGTAGAACACCTTGTTTTGCCAGCACGCTGGGGTCCTTTAGCTCCCAATTGACGCCATCATAGGAAATGGCTACCTCATTCAGGACATCAGTAATATCCTGTCTTGTCGGTCGATGCCCATTTATAAGTAGAGGAAGGATGGTGGTCACGATGCTGTCAAAGTTTGCCTTGCCCACTTTGCGCAAATAGCCTATGACATAATATCTAATGCGGACTCTTGTGGGGATGAAGTTGCCCACCTGACGCTCAGCCTTAATTTGCCACAGGTTATTATCATCAAGCTCAAAGTCACTCTCGAGGATTGCCAGGATGTCGCCTATATTCCTGGAGGCAGCGTCGAAGAAAAGGTCGTTTTCGAAAAGCTCTGGCACTACCTCTCTAAGTATCTCCTCAGTTGTTGCTCCTCCATCGCGGTAAATCACCCTCTCAGCAACATTTTTAATTATATTTGCCATTGGTAGAGACATGGGCTGGAATATTTTCCTTTCAGCAGACTTCTGAAAGTTTACAATCAGGCTCTCCC
>DAOUTC010000129.1 GCA_030626915.1 Dehalococcoidia bacterium | reverse complement strand
ATTTTTTATACTTTATGCTCCTTTTTAATGTTGTGAGTAAAAAGACTCTATAAAGGGTTTATGCCTTAATTTTCCCTTTGGGGGACTTTATTGGCTGACAAAGAAACTCACCCCCTACCAACTTCTTTACCGTATTAAGCATAAAAAGAAACACCTCCGGAAAGGAGGTGCCTTAAAATAGACGCTATAACTAAGCTCTCCTTTCCAAACACGGGAGGCACCACCGTTTCCAGCGATACCCTATCGGCCAGTCTCCATAGTTTATCTTCAGGAGAACAGGCTCGGAGAGAATATTTGATTTTTAATCTGATTTATATTATCACATCTCCTATATAATTGGCAATCTTAAGAGATAGAGCAGATATTCTCAAGGCTGAAGAAAGACGAGATGGAAGGCTGGTTAATCATCGGACAGGAGGCTTGGATAAAATAACGTTGAACCGCCTGTTTAGTGTGTGGGTTATGCAAGCAAGGATAGCATCAACAAATACTTGAGGGCAAGGTTCAAAATCGACCTTGCCCTCAATGTTAAGCCAGCTTATGTGAGTGCAGCTAGGAACTCACGTAAAGTTTCATCCACCTTCTCTGTCAAGTGGTAATATCTGACCACCCTTGGAGGATTTTTACCAGGATTTGATAAGCCATATTCACTTTCTACGAAGCCGCCGCTGGAAAGCACAGAAAGGTGGAAACTAATCAATCTTTCGCTTAGCCCCAATTCCTCCGCAAGTTGAGCAATATATGCCTTCCCTTCTTTCTTCAACAACTTGATGATGCTTGCTCGTGCTGGGTGGCTTAAGGGATAAGCAGCACCCATTTTTCTTAGCTCCTCTGGAGTTATTCCCATGTTCACCTCCTTTTTATATTTCCTCTTTATTCTGGGTCACCAGCTATAATGCCAAAATATGAAAGAGCGAATTTTGCTATGATGGGGGCCCATGGCACAACATAGTCAATAACCCCTCTCCAAATCTCAGGCTTTTTAATCTCCTCAGGGTCAACCAGCGTCACTCCGTTATCACCAAAATCTTCCCTTATAAGCTTGCCGGCTGAGGTCAGATAGAACCTCACGTAGGTCGGGATGTGACGCCCACTACTAGCTAGAATCCCCAGTGCTATGTATCGTCCCCCTAGTCCAAAGTCCTCCACTCTCTCCACAAGCTTAAGCTCATTTTCTAAGGATTCACCCTGTGGGAATCCAATCACAACCTGCTCTTTGAAAAAGACTAATTCTACAATTGTAATATTGATTTTGGCTGTTTCGAAGAGAGAATTCAAAACGGGTATGAAGTCCCTTATACGAAAGCCCAACCCTTCGCCCTCTCTCGGTTCCTTTGGCACAATACTCCTAGAATTTACTAGTTCGCCGCGGTTCTATTTCCCCACTACCTCCCACTTTCTTCCACTACACATAGTGTATACCACAAAAAATTGTCGTTGTCAATACTTTTTTGTCTATTTTTGCCATTTTGCCAAAAATCCGTTAAATGAGTAGGGTTGCCCTCAATTGGGGTGAAGTGGGGATGGAGGCTAAAAGTTACCTTCATCCTTTCAATTCAGAAAAATAGTTTCGCACTGCGCTAAATCTTATCTTGTCTTGACGCTAACCTAGGCTCTCTGTTAGAATTCTGCTCGGTATCCTCTTCTTGAGTCCGCTATTAATCCTCAAAAGTCACTAAGGGAGGTTTATCATGGCTGTTGACTATGAGAAGGAAGGTAGAGTTGCCATCTTTACCATCAATCGCCCCCAGGCAATGAATGCCCTGAATATGGAGGCAGCCCGCGAGCTAAGCGATGCAATGGCAGATTTCCGAGATGACCCTGAACTGTGGGTTGGCATTATTACTGGTGCTGGTGAAAGGGCTTTTTGCGGTGGCGCCGATATAAAGGATACTCTGCCCTTTATGAAGGAGCATCGGAGTGACCCTTGGTCATTCCCACCCCTGCCAATGCGTGGGCTTGAGCTGTGGAAGCCGCTTATTGCCGCCATCAATGGTATGGCACTAGGCGGGGGTCTGGAGATAGCCCTGGCTTGCGATATAAGAATAGCCTCGGAGAATGCTCGCCTGGGTACACCCGAGGTAACCTTGGGTCTGATGCCTGGCTGGGGAGGGACGCAGAGATTGCCGCGGGTCGTCCCTTGGTGTAAGGCAGCTGAAATACTGCTTATGGGAAGACCTATAGACGCTCAGGAGGCATACCGCATAGGCTTGATAAATAAGGTTGTGCCTCAAGACGAGCTTATGCCTACGGCTAAGGAATGGGCTGAGGTTATCTGTCAGGCGGGACCCCTAGCCGTTAGGGCTGCTAAAGAGGCTATGATTAGAGGTTGTAGCATGACTTTAGAAGATGGCTTAAGGCTGGAGAATTCACTAATAGCCTACCTCATGGGCACTGAGGACTTCGCTGAAGGAACCGCAGCTTTTGTGGAAAAGAGAAAACCTGTCTATAAAGCAAAATAAAAAAGGAAGGAGCACTATGGAAATTAAGAAGGTCGGTGTAGTTGGGTGTGGAGTGATGGGTTCTGGCATCGCTCAACTCTGCGCTCAGTCAGGCTATCAGGTGGTAGTATCGGAAATAAATGACGAGCTTTTGAATAAGGGGCTGGCATCAATTGAGAAAATGCTCGCCAGAAGTGTGGAGAAGGGCAAGCTCTCCCAACAGGATAAGGATGCCACACTCGGTCGCATTAAGGGCACTACCAATACCAGGGACTTTGCTGACTGCGACTTAATGGTAGAGGTTGCCATTGAGAATATGGACTTGAAGAAGAAGATATTTGCTGAGCTGGATGAAATTTGTCCCAAAGATGCCATCCTGGCTACTAACACCTCGGTTCTATCCATAATCGACATGGCGGTATCAACCAAAAGACCAGATAAGGTGTTGGGGCTGCACTTCTTTAACCCGGCGCCAGTTATGAGACTACTGGAAATTGTAAAGACCATTGCTACCAGCGATGAGACGGTTGAGGTATGCCAGGAGTTCGGCAAGTCTTTGGGAAAGACCCCCGTCATCGCCCAGGATAAGCCGGGATTTATTGTAAACCGACTCTGGATACCCTATATGCTTCATGCCATCCGCCTGCTGGAGGATGGTGTTGCCAGCAGGGAGGATATTGATAATGCTGTAAGCCTGGGACTGAATTACCCTATGGGACCCCTCACCCTGGCGGACTTAACCGGGCTTGATATTCTCCTCTTTGCAGCCAATGCTGTATATGAGCGGCTCAAGGACCCACGATATGTTCCACCTACCTTGCTGGAGAAGATGGTTGCCGCCGGCTGGCT
>DAOUTC010000098.1 GCA_030626915.1 Dehalococcoidia bacterium | reverse complement strand
GCTAGACTCGATGGTATACCTTGGGAGAAGCGAACTGCTCGCTTCAAATGCGTTATCGCCATAGCCACAGCAAAAGGTCAACTAGAATTATGCTATGGTGAGTGTCAAGGTATGATTGCCTTTGAGCCCAAAGGAGAAAATGGCTTCGGCTATGACCCCATTTTTTATCTTCCCGAGATGGGTAAGACCATGGCTGAACTTCCTTTAGAGATAAAAAACAAAATTAGCCATCGTGCTCAAGCTAGTCGAAAAGCAGGGCAAGTACTAAAACGGCTTCACAGCTAGATTATTGACATTACAGCCCCGATAGTATAGCATCACTTATAATTTTGGGAGGTATTTTATGAAACTATCTTGCCTTCAGGAAAACCTGAATCGGGGGCTAGGCATAGTGGGTAGAGCTGTAGCCACCAGGTCTACTTTGCCTATCACTCAAAATATTCTTTTAGCTAGTGAACAATCACGTCTCAAGCTGGCAGCCACCAACTTGGAAATGGCTACCACGTGTTGGGTTGGAGCTAAAGTAGAACAAGATGGTGCCATAACCATTCCAGCTCGGTTGCTCATCGACTTTGTTAATTCCTTGCCCAATGACTTGATTGAAATCACACTTCCCCCCAACAGCCATACCCTGGAGTTTAAAAGTGGTCGCTTCCAGGCTCATATTAATGGTATTGATGCTCAGGATTTCCCACCTATCCCTGAGGTGAGCGATGGTGTGACCACGAATATTGAGGCAGACGCCTTCAGAGAGGGAATCACACAGGTGGTCTTTGCTGCTGCTACTGAAGAATCTCGCCCGGTGCTAACTGGGATTAATACTGAATTTGAAGGTGAGAAATTCAATCTGGTAGCCGCAGATGGTTTCAGACTGGCTGTCTATAAAACAACTCTCAACTCGCCAGTTAGTGATAAAGCTACAGTGATCATCCCGGCCAGGACTCTCAACGAGCTAAATCGCCTTCTTGGTGACCAAGAGGAGCCGGTAGAAATCACCATAAATCAGCAAAAAAGCCAGGCTCTTTTCCACCTCAAAAATGCTGAGTTAGTCTCCCAACTTATCCAAGGTTCCTTTCCCAATTATTCTCAAGTCATTCCACAGAGCTATGCCACTCGAGCGGTAGTGGATGTCAAGGAATTTCTTCGGGTTATCAAGATGTCTTCCATATTTGCCCGCGATGCCAGCGGTATCATTCGCCTGTTCATCACCCCGGGTGCTGAGTTAACTCCAGGAAAGGTAACTGTTTCCGCTCAGGCTGAAGAGGTTGGTGGTAACGTCAGCGAAATTGATGCCCTTGTTGATGGAGAAGAAGCCAAAATTGCCTTCAATGTTAAGTATCTCTCAGACGTTTTAAGCGTCCTTCATCAAGCCCAAGTAGCCCTGGAAATCACCACTCCTTCAAGCCCCGGGGTTATCCGCCCTATGGGTGTGGACAATTATGTCCATGTAATCATGCCCATGTTTGTTCAGTGGTAGAGGCGATATTCCTGAAATAGAAGTCTAAGGCTATTAAATAGCATTCCACTGAAGCTTACCTCTCCTCATTCCTTCAAGCCACTTGACAGGGATATTTTGCTTGCTATAATACATCGGACTGCGATGTATTGTTTATAATGCTTTTTTAAGGAGGTTAATATGAGAAAGCTAGCTATTATGACTGATACTGCTACTTCTATTCCTCAGGGGATGGCCAGGGAGTATGGCATCGAAGTAATCCCAGTCTATGTCATAATGGATGGCAAAAGTTATATTGAGACAGAGATAGACATGGATGAGCTTTATGCCAGACTTAATCAAAGGGAAAATGTGCCCACAACCTCGTTCCCTTCCGTGGGGGAATTCCTACAAGCTTACCAGAAGATAAGCCAAAGAGCGGGATCTATCTTATATATATCTGCGGGTTCACGTTTTTCTGGGTTATGCGGGGCAGCTATAGGGGCTAAAGAACTGGCTCGGGAGAAGCTGCCCCAAACCAGGATTGAGATAGTTGACTCCCAAACTCTTTGCTGCTCTGAGCTATTTATTGTCCTTGAGGCAGCAAGAGCAGCAAGACAGGGCAAGAGCCTGGATGAAGTAATCCAAATCGTTAACCATATGATACCTCGAGTGACTGAGCTTTCAGCCAGAGATACCCTTTTCTACCTGGATAAAGGTGGAAGGATATTCGAGGCCAAGTCCTGGGCTGAAGCTGAGTCCAAGCTTACCTTCAGAGCTATTTTAGAGGCTGATGCCTCCACAGGCGGAGTGATAAAGCCTGTAGCCAGGGCTAAAACCAAAACTGAGATAATGCAAAGGATGGTTGACATAGCTAAAGAAAGGACAGGAAATAAGAGGCTTCATGCTGCGATAGCTCATGCTAATGTTCCTGACCAAGCTGAGCAGCTAAGGAAGATGGTTTTAGCCCAATTTCAGTGTGATGAATCATATGTAATTCAAGTCTCACCAGCAACAGCAATCCATAACGGACAAGGTCTTATTGATTTTGGATTCTACAGCAGCATCAACCCATATTACGATGGATGGCAAAGATTGTCTGGACACAGATATAAATCTAGGTGAGTTTTATGCTCAATTACCTCAATTAAGGGAGACAGGAAACCTCCCTACCATCTCGTCTCCCTCTATATCAGATTATTTAGAGGCTTATCGAGAGCTGGGTAAGAAGGTAAGGTCCATTTTGTGTGTAACTTATAGCTCGAGATTAGGCATGGCGTATAATGCCGCAACGCAAGCTAAAGAGATGGTCAAAGGCGAGTTAGGCAAAGTCACCATTGAAATAATTAATAGTGGCACCTGTTGTGGAGCTCAAATGCTCATCGCTCTGGAAGCAGCCAAAGCGGCAGCCAAGGGAAAGAGTCTCTCCAAAATAACCGAGATGGCTAATAACATGGTAACGAAAGTAAGACAGATCTTCATGGTCGAAGACCTTTATTACCTGGCAAAGGGAGGCAGAATAGGCAAAGCTCGCCACTGGGCTAGCTCTACAATCTCCACAAAGTCGCTCTTAGGACTAGATGCTTCCACCGGAGGAGTGATAGTACCATTAGCAAGAGCTAAAACTAAAACCAAGCTGATGGAAAAGATGCTGGAGATAGCGAAGGAGGGAAACAGGAGTAAGAAGCTGCACGCTGTGATAAATCACGCCAATGTGCCCCATGAGGCAGAGGAGCTAAAGGAGAAACTTTTATCCCACTTCGATTGTGCCGAGCTCTATGTCACTCCAGTCCTGCCACTGATAGCAATTCACAACGGGCTGGGGTGTATCTGGCTCGCATGGTACGGTGAGGACTAAACCATGAGACAATTAAGATTTCGCTAACATCATAGATACCTTTACAGGAATAACAAGTACATAGGGTGTTTAAAAACGTAGTGCGAGGCTTTAGCCTCGTGCACGACCCTAAAGGGTCGCACTACGAAAATCTTGAGGGTGAAGATTATTAAAACCGGATGAGGCAAATCTAGTTTTGAAGCTGAGGCAAAATTAAACAGCCTTAAGTACACAACGGGAGTCCGAGCGACAAAAGTTGTCATTATAGCTGATTCTACTATTTTTATGCCATTAGAAGTGGTCATGAAACATAGCATTATAATCCCTGACCAGGCGGAACAGCTAAGAAAGATGGTTTTATCTCAGTTTCAATGTGATGAACTTTATGTTAATGAAGCCTCAGCGGCAACAGCAATCCATAATGGAGAGCGGCTTATCGAGTTTGGATTCTACGCTAATTAGGAGGCAATATGAAAAAAATAGCTATTATGACTGACAGTGTAGCTGCAATACCCCGGGAAATTGCAGAAGAGTATGAAATCACAATGGTACCTTTCCATACCATCGTAGAGGGTAAAGATTATCTGGACACAGAAATAGACATGAAGTGGCTCTATAACAGGCTTAAGGAAAAAGATAACCTGCCTACCACCTCTTTCCCTTCAGTGGGGGAATTTTTTCAAGCCTACCAAAAGTCAGCTCAAAGTTCAGAAACTATCTTATATATTTTCATGACCTCGGCTTTTACTAAAGGATATGAAGCTGCCGTAGGGGCTAAGGAAATGGCTCGGGAAAAGCTACCCAAAATCAGGATTGAAGTTATTGACTCTTACACAGTTGAGGCAGGTGAGCTGCTCCTTGTTATCGAGGCAGCCAGAGCAGCAAAGGAGGGCAAAGACCTAGATGAGATTGTGAAATTGCTTAATGAGCTAATACCAAAAATAAACCTGTTCCAGGCACCTGATACCCTTTTCTATCGGGATAAAGGAGGCAGAATATTTCAGGCTAAATCATGGGCTGAAGCTGAATCCTCAACCAATTTCAGAGCTATACTTGAGGTTGATGCCTCTACGGGAGGGATAACAAAGCCCGTAGCCAGGGCTAAAACTAAAACACAGATAATGAACAAGATGGTTGACATAGCTAAAGAAAGAGTAGGAAGTAAAAACCTTCATGCCGCTATAGTCCATGCTAATGTCCCCGAGCAAGCTGAAGAGTTGAAGGAAATGCTTCTCTCCCAATGCCACTGTGCTGAGCTTTATATCAGCGAAGCTGCGGCAGTGTCAGCGGTTCATAATGGTGAAGGACTTATTTCGTTTGGATTTTACGGCAGCGATTGATTAAGTTGCTGCCCCACCCCGTGGCACAAAACGCCTGCTCCTGAGATGAATAAGTATAGAACAGGATAGGTGCGGAGGCTGAGATACAAAGGTATAACACAGGGTTAACCCACTAATTACAGGTCCAAGATTG
>DAOUTC010000044.1 GCA_030626915.1 Dehalococcoidia bacterium | reverse complement strand
GCAGCTTGCGACGCCTCAGCTAATGCCAGGGCAAGATCTCTGCCATTGAAGGAATTTTTGCCTTCTAATCCTCTGGCTAAGCCGCGCCAGAATTGTGATAGGATAACTCCTGAATTACCCCGAGCCCCCATCAAAGCACCATGTGCCATTGATTTAACTACTGAAGAAGCATCGTTATCCATGTTTTGTTTTGCCTCCTCCATAGCAGAGTGCATAGTAAGCAACATGTTGGTTCCAGTATCACCGTCAGGAACAGGGAAAACATTTATAGCATTGATTTCGGGGGCGCTTTTCTCCAGCCATGCAGTCCCTGAGGTAAACATCCGTTTCAATATCAGGCCATTGGCTAAATTAGTTTTCATTCCTCCCCCTTTGCTTAATGTGATGGCCGCTGGTATAATAGCTAAAATAAAATTTGTAGTAAAGAGGGGATAGGAGTTTCCTGTGAAGTGTGATATTTGTGGTAAAAGGGTTCAATTTGGAAATAGCGTAAGCCATTCTAAGAAACATGTCAAACGGAAGTGGTTGCCCAATATTCAGCGAGTTACCACTATTATAGACGGCGAGAAAAGGAAAATTAACATTTGCACCAGGTGTCTTCGCAGCCAGTATAAAGCAGTTCATTAGCTTACTGCCTCCCTAATCTTTTGTAGCGCGTGGATTATTCCTTCTTTAGCCTTAAATACATCGGTTCCAATTGCCAAGACATTACCCCCGGCCTTAACTATTTGAGGTGCATTGTTGATGGTAATGCCTCCGTCGACTTCAAGTTCAGTGGCTAACTTTCTGCTATCAAGTATGCTGCGCAAGCGGCTTATCTTTCTTAATGTTTCAGGGATGAAAGCTTGCCCGCCAAAACCAGGATTAACACTCATTATAACAATCAAATCAACCTGAGGCATAATCTCGTCTATTAAGCTTAAAGAACTAGCTGGATTTAAAGCCACTCCTGCCCTTACCCCTAGCTCCTTTATCAGTTGGATTGTTCGGTGGAGATGAAAACAAGCTTCAACGTGCACGGTGATAATATTGGCGCCGGAATTGGCAAATTGAGGAATGTACCTCTCAGGCTGCTCTATCATCAGGTGGACATCTAAAGGCAAGTGCGTCCAGCTACGAAGGGAAGCTACTACCGGAGCACCGATAGTAATATTGGGCACAAAGTGACCATCCATAACATCAATGTGGATGTAATCAGCTCCCGCCTTAGTAGCCTCAGCTACTTGCTCCCCAAGCCGAGCAAAATCAGCAGAAAGAATTGATGGCGCTAGCTTAATCCGACTATTCACTTTTTACTCTTTTGAACGAGATTCTTCATTCCACTTTGTTCCATTCAGAATGACATACTTTGTCATTCTGAGTCTGGCGAAGAATCTCCTTTGCTCTGGTTAACGCTATCTCCATCTGCTGTGGGGAAGTGCCACCAATAACATTTTTAGCAGCTAGAGAAGATTCTAAGGTGATAGTATATACGTCCTCGTCAAAGAAAGGAGAGAAACTATGATATTCATCTAAGCTAAGCTCGTGGAAGCTCTTATCTCTGGCTATAGCATATTCGCTGAGTTTAGCTACTGCGCCATGTGCCTCCCGAAAGGGCAGACCTTTTTTCACCAGATAATCAGCTAAATCGGTAGCTAGGATGTAATCCCTTTTGATAGCCTCACGAACATGCTTCACATTGACCTTGATTGTTCTTACCATTTCAGCAAATACCCTTAGAGTGGAATGTAACGTATCCACAGTATCAAAAAGCCCTTCTTTATCCTCTTGCATATCCCGATTATAAGCTAAAGGCAAAGCTTTCATTGTAGTTAGAAGAGCCATTAGATGGCCATATACCCGTCCAGTTTTCCCTCTGGCCAGCTCCGCAACGTCAGGATTTTTCTTCTGTGGCATGATGCTACTGCCTGTAGTATAGGCTTCACTAATTTCTATAAAGCCAAACTCGGCTGATGACCACAGGATAATTTCCTCCGCTAGTCGTGAAAGGTGCATCATGGTGGTAGCAGCGCAGGCCTCGTATTCTATTATGAAATCCCTATCAGCCACAGCATCCAGGCTATTGGTGCTTACCTGGCTAAAACCTAGTTCTCGGGCAACAAATTCTCGGTCTATAGGATAAGAGACACCGGCTAAAGCACCACTACCTAGAGGCAGTACGTCAGTGCGTTTGAGGCAATCGTGGAACCTCTCTTTATCTCGCTGAAACATCTCAAAGTAAGCTAATAGGTGGTGAGCAAGAAGAACCGGTTGAGCTTGCTGTAAATGGGTGTAGCCGGGCATGATGATATTTTTATTTGCTTCGGCTAACTCCACCAGTGAAGATTGCAAGGTTTTTAGCTCGCCAATGGTTTTCGAGATTTCCTCTTTGACGAAGAGGCGCATATCTAAAGCTATTTGGTCATTTCTGGAGCGAGCGGTGTGAAGTTTACCAGCCACATCGCCTATCTTTTCAAACAGCTTTGCTTCGATATTCATGTGTATGTCTTCAAGCTCGGGTTCGAACTGAAATTCCCCCTGCTCGATTTCTTCACGAATTGAGTTAAGTCCTTTGATTATAGTTTCAGCCTCACTTTCGCCTATTATTCCTTGTCTTGCCAGCATCTTTGTGTGGGCAACGCTCCCCCTTATATCCTGGCGATATAATCGCTGGTCAAAGGGAATAGAAGCAACATAATCTTGTGCCATTTTATTAGCCTCTTTCTGAAACCGATGGCGCAAATAATTCATCTAAATCTGCCCCAAGCGCTAAGGTGAAATCTTGATATTTTTCCTCCCATTTGTCAACCAGTCGTACTCGGTCATATGATTGGCGCATATAACTTCCTTCCTTGTTAGCTACAAGTGAAGCGGAGGAAACAAGCGATCGGATAAATCTAGCTCGTGTTCTTAACAATCTGGCTAATTATTCAGTTTGAAACGTTTGGGTAAATAGTCAGGTCTTGTGTACTGAGCCTATAAATCAAAAATTTTTCCTGGATTGAGGATATTGTTTGGGTCAAAAGCCCTCTTTATGGTTTTCATAATACTTAAGTGTGCACTGTCCATCTGAATCGAGAGGTATGCCTTTTTATCACAACCGATGCCATGTTCTCCTGATATCGCTCCTCCGAAGGAGACCCCAGCGCGGTATATGTCACTCATCAAGTGAGGAAGCCTTCTGTTCCATTCTTCCTTACTCATATTGAGGCAAATAGGGTGCAAATGTACGTTACCATCACCTGCATGTCCATACGCTACAACTGGCATTTTGTGCTCTTCCGCTATTTCTTTTACTCTTCTGACAAACTTGGCTATTTCACTACGAGGGACAACTACATCTACTATTTCCATAGGAGCAAATCCTCTTATGGCGGGGTAGAGCTTTTCTCTTGCGTCAAGAAGCTCTCTCTTCGCTCGCTCAGTGCCAGGTATCATGGTCTCAATGGCTCCATGCTGTTTGCAGATTTGGTCAACTTTGGAAAAGTACTCGTAGATTTCGCTTTCTGATTCCCCCTCCATTATTATCATAAGAAAGGCTTCGTAGTCGTGATAGGGCAGTTCTCTATCTAGATGTTTCTCAACAATCTCAATAATACCTCTTTCCATAAATTCGATGCCTGTTGGGGTCATTTTGAGCCTGAGAATTTCAGGCACAGCATTGATAGCGTTCTGTAGATTCGCAAAAGGGATCAATGCCACCTCCCCTTTTGCCGGTCTGGTAGTGAGCTTCAATATAACTTTGGTTACTACCGCTAATGTTCCTTCTGAGCCAACGATAAGCTGGGTCAAATCGTAGCCTGTGGAGCATTTCACAAATTTCCCGCCGGTTTTTATAATTTCGCCAGTTGGAAGCACTGCTTCTAATCCCAGAACATGATGTCTGGTTACTCCGTATTTGACTGCATTTATTCCTCCGGCATTTGTGGCCACATTACCTCCAATTGTGGCAGTCATTTCGCCCGGGTAAAGGGGATAGGAGAGCCCTTGTCTCTCTACCTGACTACAAAGGTCAGATAATGTAACGCCTGGTTCCACAATAGCCACGAAATTGTCTCTGTCTATCTCCAGAATCCGGTTCATTCGCTCCAGCGAGAGTACAATGCCACCGTAGATAGGTGTACAGCCACCACTCAGTCCGGTTCCTGCACCTCTTGGAGTCACAGGAATTCTTTTCTCGCTGGCAAAGGCTAGCAATTTAGCTATCGAGCTGGTGTCTGTGGGCCGTACTATGACTTGCGGAACATGAGGTATGGCAAGCGGCGTTTCATCATAAGCATATCCCTCCGTCTCGCTCTTATTCGTGGAAATATTATTCCTACCCACAATAGTGGTTAGTTCTTCAATGATTTGGTGGGTCACTCTTCTATATTTACGCTTCATCTCCGCCGCTGCTCAGAGTCACCATGACACTGTCAGTTCCTACGCCGATAAGGGCTGTCAGTGCCATTATTGTAGGCACACTGTTAAATAATATCACATGCAATGACCTTACTGATTGAGCAAGAAGAGAGACAACCTGGAAGGGTCAAAAAGACCAGGCCGCTGGTTTACGAATCAATGGCTTTTTGTAAACCTGTTGCTCATTCCATCTATCCTGAGTATCCTGCCTAGGAATTTGAATATGACTTTATTCTTGGCCTAAATCTGCCTCAAGAGGTGAAGTGAAATCCTGATATTTTTCCCCAGATTTTGGAAGGAGGGACTTTAACCTTCTTGTGGATGGCTGGTTAACAGAACGATGTTTTGTTAAGCGAAGAAAGCCAATGAAAGCTGTTTACAAATTGGCGGATTCACTTTTATCGGGGGTTACCCTTTAGGTAGAGGAATCTGCAGTTCATGGTGCCGAAAGGTTACCTACTGAGGAACGTTCTAGTTTTGGCATTGGATGCCAAGCTATTACCTAGGAACAGGAAATGGTAAACTATGTTTAAAATGAGCAGATTTGCAGTAGGATACTTAAGGAGGTTGCTTGCCAAATTCCAGTAAGGATTTATCACAGGTCATAAATGTATATATGTCCAGGACAAGTGGCTTAAAGGAACACTGCGACCGTTGTTTACAGACCAAAAGGTGGGGTGGAAGTGTGGTACTCATGGTAGTGGACGCAGCATTTACCTCTATAGGTCTTAACTATTTCACTGCTGTAGTCCCCAGCGTGATGAGGTTTGAGAAAGAATTAATTGTTAATGGAGAGGTTCGAAACCTCAGGGACCTCAGTCTTCTCCAGGCAGACCAGGTGCAATTCATCTGGAGAAATGGAAGGTCTTGGCAAATGGCAAAAAGCGTTGCAGCCTATCTTGACAGCTTAGCGGCAGCAAAGAGTTTGGATGACAGAGGGGCGCTACGATGCTGGGCAGCTAACGTGCATCTTGAGAACTGGAGGGAAAATCCAATAGGCAAAATTAAAGGAGTTGGTATCGTTACATTCCAATACTTAAGAATGATGGGGGGTGTAGATACAGCGATGCCTGATAAAATAGTAAGGAGAGTGATTAAGCAAATCCTCAATGAGGCGGAGCTAGAAATGCCAACCAGGGGAGATTTGGAGCTAGTGACAACAATTGAGCGAATGTCAGAAATTTCAGGTTATGGGCCTACTCAGATATGCTGGATGACATGGCTGATTCAGCCCGAAGGAGATTTAGTAAGGATGGATAAGTATCGAAATCTCTTGGATAGGATTTAGGAGCCGCCTTGGTTGTGGACCTCTAAATAGACAGTTTAGGCTGTTATGATTTACACTGGCAAAGGAAAACATGCCATGATTGAAGCTGCATGCTTTGACTTAGGAGATACCTTGGTAGCTGAAGAAAGCGTTATCCATGATAGCTCAGGTCAAGCTATTACTGCCAATGTCATCGAGGGTGCCTTCGAAGTCCTGAAAGCCGTCAGAAAAAATGGATACCGGGTTGCTATGATAGCCAATGCACATAGCACAGATGCCCGAAACATCATAAAAGCCACTGGCTTGCAGGATTATTTTGACGCCGTAATAATTTCTGAAGAGGTGGGTATTGAAAAGCCTTGCCAGAGAATTTTTGAGCTTGCGTTAGCAAAGCTTAGCACCAAGGCTGAAAATGCAGTCATGGTTGGCAACAGAATTGATACGGATATTGTTGGGGCGAACAGGATGGGGATGAAAAGTGTGTGGTTTAGATGGAATGATCGCCATAGCGACGCAATTCATAGTGGCGAGGAGGAACCTGATTTCATAATCCACAGTCTCTCTGAGCTGCCTGGCCTTCTTGCCTTGATGTAAAAGCCTGTTGTGATTACAGCTCTGTTGTTGCCTTTGGGGTCACTTGCTGAGACGGAGTTAGAAACAAGTGCTTTTGAGATAGCAGAACACTTTGTCCAGGCAGAAATAATACAAACATAGAAATTTGGAAAACGTGTGGTTTCCTATTGAATTGTCCCGAGTGTTTTCCCTAAGACTTCTTCTGCTTGTTTATATGCTTCTTTAGCTCCTCTCTCAACAGCCATTCCCAGATATTTCTTGAAGTCAATAAACTTTCCCACCCCCTCTATCACCGCATCTGGCACTTTGGAATCTTTGAGAACGAAGGTATATAACTCCTTCCCTAACTGCTTTCTTATTTCTTCGTAGGGGATTGCTTCAGCTAGCGTTGCTATAGCTGTTTTTAATTGGTTATAGTCTTCTCTCAACTGCTCAAGCTCACCTGTTAAAGCTACTTTTTCTGATTCCAATCCTTTTATTTTCGAATCACGCTCAGTTATTTGCGCTCTTAAGTTTCCTACCTCTTCATCGTGCTCATTTTTTAGCGCTGTTATTTGTGATTCATATCTTTCCGTTAATTGTGCCTTTTCCTTGTTTAGGGTTGCTATCTGCGATCTTAAACCATCTATATCAGCTAATGTCTCTGCAAGCGCTTCGTGATCTATCTTTGACTCCTTAAGCTCTTCTCCTAATACTGTAGTTAACCTTTCCATAAATGCTTTAGAATCAGTTCTTAGCTCCCTATACTCGTCTCCCAATATTCCAACTACCCTCCCCATAAGTTCGTCATACTTAGTGTTTGCCCGGTCACGTTCTTCCTCTAGTGTCATTATGTACGATCTTAAGTTTCCTACTTTACCGCCATACTGCCTATTTAATAAGTCATATATTGCCAGGGCAACTCTCTTTGCCACTGCATCCCCATACCCCTTTATATCACTTCCTCGTGGGCCAAGCACCTTATTGATCCACTTATTCTCTTGCTGAAGACGTTTGTCGTAGTCTTTCAGCCCGGCATCAACCACCGGGTCCAATCCCGCACTGTTATATAGCTGTTCCGCTAGTTGTGTTTCTTTTAGGCCCATTTCCTCGATTTTTATTACACTGGTTGTCTTTTCCTCTAAATCTGACCCCTTTTCCTCCATTTTCGCCTCCTATTTACACTTATATTAATTCTCCATTGGTCTTGCTATTAGCAAGTTTCCTAACCTTTGCTACCTCTCCTTTTCCCTGTTCAGAGACAGTCCCTCTCTACCTAGAAACCTGGATAGGTATGTTATAAATTAATTCTTGCTTGTACATGTTATATATCTTTTGATTGGATAAGTCAAAAATCCTTACATTGGTTCTTAGTAAAGTTCGCTATAACATCAAGATTTATACACTCCTGTTTTCAATATGGTATGCTGGGTTATCAAAAAAAGGAGGCAAAGGATGAGTTGGATTAGTGATAAGACTGAGAAGTTCAGGCAGGTGCCAAATCCCTACCTCTCCCTGCACATCACCAGCAAGTTTCTCTTTGGTGTAGGCTTGGGTGTGCTACTGGCTGGCTGTCTGCCAATATGGACTGGCTGGATATTCGTTATTGTAGCTCTGGTAATAGCTATTCCAAGTGCGAGAATCATCCTCGGAAGGTGAGACGTTGAAAAGCTTTTCCCTGAAGAAGTTCTTGCTAATGGCGGGCACATCCGTTAAGGGATTCTTCACCTTTGAAGAAAGTGCCCAGGGCAGAAGGAAGCGGAAAGAGGTATTTATACTGGCGGGGGTATTCTGCGCCCTGGTAATCAGCGCTATTGTCGTTGGGGTTAGTGATAATATACCGGGCATAGTTCTATGCTACCTGGCAACTGTCGTTCTGGTTATGGCACCAATACGCAGTTGGAGAAAAACAAAGAGGTTTTTAATTCTACTGGGAGCTTCGGTGGGGGGATTTTTTGTCTTTGTTTTGCTGCACAATGCCTTTTATGCCCTGACTATAGTTACCAGCCACATTGCCGCATTAAGCCATTTGATGGAAGCCCTTCATGTAACATTTCGTTATCGCTGTTTTCCTGTGTCCAGCCGTCTTTTTGGTGGGAGCTGTAGGCAGCATAGCCTGCGCCATCAGAGGGCGGCGGAAACAAGCAATTGGATAATTTCTTGGTAACTTTTTGATGAATCGCGCAGTTCCCTAAAATGCTCAAATGCTTATAAATCTCCAGCTAGTTTAGGGTAATGCTGGCGTAGCCAGTCCTCTACCTCTTGCTTAAAATTCTTGACCACCCGCCACAGTTCGTTTGCTTCATGCTTGGAAATTTCCCCAGCCCGGTCGTAGTCGGTTATGTTGCGTTTGGTACGGCACATATCAAAATAATCAGCCCTACTATGAAATTCCTGCCCCATCGTTTCCTTGAGAGTTTGTAGTACAATAAAATGATGCCCTGGTCCTATAGCTTTGTAGCCCTTGCAGTAGAGAGCAATAGTAGCTAGTGGCAAAGCGGCGGTCAGAGGAAAGTGTATTGATTGAGGCATCGGCGATATCGCGCTCAATTACCTCTAACAGGCTGGCAATTTCCTGCTGTGATGTTTTATGTTTTACTAACTTGCCATCAGCCAGTAATTGATTCAATGTCATCATTATCTCCCACCAAAAAAAGTTTAGGCTCGCTCAGGACACTGAGAACAAAGTGATTCTGTGTTTTGACCTTGGTCTTCAGTTCTTGAGGTGGCATAGCTACGGCGTTAATCTCTCGCCCCAATCCTTCCTTTGCTGAGGATAAGGCTTTTGAGAG
>DAOUTC010000171.1 GCA_030626915.1 Dehalococcoidia bacterium | reverse complement strand
ATAGCTGCCATTTGTGCCATTATCGGAGCGCAGAGCATGGTATATTGATGAATTCTGGTCATTGCTTCGATAAATTGACTATCGGCTGCTGCATAGCCGATACGCCAGCCGGTCATGGCGTAGGATTTAGAGAATCCGCCCAGCAAAATAGTTTGCTCCTTCATCCCGGGCAGGCTGGCAAAACAGGTATGGTCTACACCATAAACCAGTCGGGCATAAATCTCATCGGATATCACCAATAAGTCATATTGTCGGGCTAGCTCAGCCACTTCGTTTAACTCTTCTTGGGACATTACTGCACCGGTGGGATTTGCTGGGTAGCCAATCAAAATGGCTTTAGTTTGTTGGCTAATTCTAGGCTCGATATCGCTTGCCTTTATAACGAAATTATTCTCTTTGCTGGTAGGCACTGGGATTGGCATACCGCCAGCCAGGACAATGCAGGGCGAGTAAGCAACATAGCATGGGTCTGGAATGATTACCTCATCACCCGGGTTGAGGATGGCCCTCATGGTGAGGTCCAACCCTTCACTACTGCCTACAGTAATAAGAAGTTCGTGTTCGGGGTGGTAATTGACCCCATAACGAAGTTCTAAGTATTTGGCTAACTCTTGACGTAATTCAAGCAAGCCGTAGTTTGAAGTGTACATAGTGTAGCCTTTTTCCAGGGAATGAGTGGCTGCCTCTCTGATATGCCAGGGTGTGACAAAGTCAGGTTCACCTACACCAAGGGAAATTACCCCTTCCGTGGAAGAGAGCAGGTCAAAAAATCTTCTAATACCCGAAGACGAGATGCTATTTAGCTTTTTCGAGATAAAGCTATCCAGGGTTTTAACTAAAGCGGGATTCACTCTTGACATGCTATGGCGTTATAGGTAATCGCTTAAGTTCCTTAGCGGGCTCTATAATTTCTCCCTCAACCTTATATCGCTTGAGCAGGAAGTGGGTGACAGTACTTTGCACCTTCTCTAAAGGAGCCAGCTTTTCTGTCACAAAGCTGGAAATTTCTTGCATGTTTTTGCCTTTTACCAGTATAGCCAGGTCGTAAGTCCCTGAAACCAGGTAAGCGTATTGTACCTGAGGGAAGCGGTAAATGTGCTCAGCTATGGCATCAAAGCCAACATCGCGTTGTGGTGTTACCCTGACTTCAATCAAAGCCCATACCTCTTCCTTCCCTAATTTAGACCAGTTTATTATGGTTTTATATTTTAATATAGTTTTGTTTTCTTCAGCTTTCCTAATGGCTTTTTCTACTTCGCTAACAGGTATGCCCAGCATAGTAGAAATCTGCTCTGGCGTGGCACGGGCGTTGTCTTGAAGGATTTCAAAAATCTGTTCCATATCTCTCCCTTGTCATTGCGAGGAGCGCATGCGACGAAGCAATCTCCTTACTTATTTTTCCTTTTTCTGGAATTGCTTCGCTCCGCTCGCAATGACCATTGGTCCTGTGTCTCATTGTAGCACAATTCAAATGTTTTGCCTTTATCAGTGATGACTTTAAATAATCTTTTACCTGGTTCTTGCCAGGCTTTTTCTACTTCCTCAACCTTGTATTCGGT
>DAOUTC010000063.1 GCA_030626915.1 Dehalococcoidia bacterium | reverse complement strand
TGATTGAGGCCTGAGGGGATTTTCCTCACTTATAGGCAATTCAGGCATTCTTGCTGGTGAAGGAACTATGCATCCATATTTCTTTAATGCTCTGCTATATTGTAGTTGGGATGAGAATGCCAGGCCATATTCCTCACTGGAGCCAGCAAAAACCACTGTTGGATCGAGATTTTTCAACCTTATGGATTCAAGTAAACTCACAGTCCCTAGGCTGTTGGTCATTAGAGTTGCTAAGGGGTTTTCGAAAGATGACGGGATAAAAGACTGGGCAGCAAGGTGAAAAACAATGTCTGGTTTGGCAACTTCGAGGGCAGATCCAATATTGGAAATATCGAGTATATCACCCTCAATTACATGAATTTGGTCATAAATTCTCTCATTGACCAAATTTTTTGGCGTTGATCCATCCGCTCTCCTTCTGAGCAACCCAAAAACTTCGTTTCCATTATCAAGCAAATATTTTGCCAGCTGACTACCAACAATCCTGAAATACCTGTAATCAGTGTCCTTTTATTGCTAAACATAAATAAATTCCCCCTCTTAATATCTATTCTCGCCTACCTCATCAAATATCTTAACACAAGCAACTCTTATTTTTAAGCTTTCCCTTGAGTTAATTCCAATCCTAAGATATGATGCTATAGGCAAATCCGCTGAGGAGCATAGTTTAGGTTGTCTCAGATTTCACTTTCCACTATGTGGGCTAAGGGTAGATTTAATAATATGGCAAAATTCGTTGCCAGAGCCAGAGAGTTGGGTTTTACCCGTGTTGAAGCGAACGCCTCTGTTTCTCCACAAGGTTTGAATGAACTTATTCAGACCTCAATTCCTATTTCAAGCATTCATTGTCCTTGTCCAGCTGTCTTATCCTCTAGAGGCATCCCCATAGCTAACCTCTCTCTAAGCTCTATAGAAAAAAATGAGCAAGAGGAGGCAGTTAACTTTGCTAGGAGCACGATAAGTCTCGCCAAAAAAGTAGGCGCTGGAGCAGTAATCCTTCATGTGGGTGAAGTGCCAATTGACCCTGGTTTAGAAGTCGAACTGCGCCGGCTTTACCAGCAGAATCTCACTCAAACTGAAAGATATAAGCAGGTTAAAGAAAGGCTTGCTTATCAAAGAGCTTCCCAAGCTCCTCCTCACCTTGAAGCAGCAAGGGAAAGTCTTGAGGAGCTTAGCCAATACAGCCAAGAACAAGGAATAATGCTGGGGCTTGAACCTAGGTTTTATTTTTATGAGATACCAAATATAGAGGAAATGGAGGAGTTACTCAATGAAATGAAGGGGAGGTCAGTTGGCTATTGGCATGATGTGGGGCATGCTGAAGTGCAGCAGCGGCTTGGATTTGCTTCCCATAAGGAATGGCTTTCAAGATTCAGCCATAGAATGATTGGTATACACCTGCACGATGTTATTGGTATCTCTGACCATCGCCCCCCAGGCAAAGGGAATGTGAATTGGGAACTGGTGGCTAAACATCTACCTCGCAGAGCAATAAAGGTCTGTGAAATTGCTGAGTGGAATGAAGGGAAACAAATTCAAGGCGTGGTTAACTTTCTGCGAGAAAAAGAGATAACGGATTAGCTGAGGAGAGCGAAAATGCCAAATTTAGTAGAGCTTCGGGAAAAATTAGGCTCACACATTACCAAGCCGATAGTCGGAAATTTGAATAAAAGTGGGATAAAGCCTGATACTCTCACCTTTATAGGTTTAGCTATAGATATTGGTGCAGCTTATGTCATTGCTACTGGCCATTTTCCACCTGGTGGAGTTTTGATTTTAATCTCTGGTCTATTTGACCTCCTCGATGGAGCATTAGCCCGCTTCGCTAATCAAACTACAAAGTTTGGCGCTATTCTAGACTCCACAGTTGACCGCATTTCTGAAGCAGCGATATTTTGTGGTCTTTTGATTTGGTATTTGCCAAAGGGGGCCACTTTAGAAATTGTGGTCATTTTTGCTGCTTTAATTGGCTCTTTTCTTGTTAGCTATATCAGAGCCAGGGCAGAGGGGCTAGGTTTGAAATGTCAGGTTGGTTTGTTTACCAGGGCTGAAAGGGTTATAGTATTAGCGGTAGGTTTGCTGGTAAACCAAATTTTTATTGCTTTATGGGTTTTGGTAGTCTTCATTTATATTACTGTAGTTCAAAGATTGCTTTACTTACGGAAGCAAACGAAAGTTAGGAGGTAACTGAATGTCTGTTATAGCTATTGTAGGGGGTCAGTGGGGTGACGAGGGGAAAGGAAAGATAATCGACTTTCTAGCTGAGAAGGCTAAACTAGTGATTCGTTTCTCAGGAGGTGACAATGCTGGACACACAGTAATTAACCCTTATGGCGAGTTCAGGATGCATCTTGTGCCCTCAGGTATTTTTTACCCCCAGGTAACTTGTATTATTGGCAATGGAGTAGTTATTAACCCGGCAGTGCTTCTTACAGAATTAGATGAGCTTCGGAGCCGTAGTGTGGATATAAGTCACCTCATCATCAGCGACCGTGCCCATCTCATCATGCCTTACCATGCCCTTCTCGATGGACTGGAGGAGGAAAGGCGTGGTAAGGGAGCTTTGGGTACTACACGCAGAGGTATTGGCCCTGCCTTTGCTGATAAAGTAGCTCGCTTGGGAATCCGTGCTGGGAATTTATTAAACAAGAATATATTTCTGAAGCAGCTAAGCTCAACTCTTGAGCTTAAAAACGCTATTCTTACCAAGATATATCAGCATCCCCCTTTGCTTTTGGAAGAAATCTTTGAACAATATTGCCACTATGGAGAGCAGTTAGCCCCATTTATCAAGGAAACCAGCTCCATAATTGGCCCAGCAGTGGCAAGAGGGGAGCCAATTTTACTGGAGGGCGCACAAGGAGCTTTACTTGACCCCGATTTTGGCACCTATCCCTATGTAACTTCCTCTTCGCCGTTAGCCGGCGGAGGTTCTATTGGAACAGGCATAGGCCCGATGGCGTTTGATCGCGTTATTGGCGTATTTAAAGCTTACATCACCAGAGTCGGCAGTGGCCCCATGCCTACTGAGCTAAAAGATGAAGTTGGCGAACTTATACGGGAAAAAGCCCATGAATATGGTGCTACTACGGGGAGGCCGCGACGCTGTGGTTGGTTTGACGCCGTGGCTGGCCGCTTCAGCGTTCAGGTAAACGGCTTCAGCGACATAGCTTTAACCCACCTTGATATTTACGATGATTTCCCTTTAATTAAAATATGCACGGCTTATAAATTTGACAACAAGATTCTAGATTCTTTTCCCAGCGATGTAGCTATATTAGAGAGATGCCAACCAATTTATGAAGAATTGCCTGCCTGGCAAGTGTCAACGAGCAAAATCCATGATTTTAACCAGTTGCCTTTGGAAGCTCACCGTTACATAGCTAGGCTTGAGGAACTCCTTTCCTGCCCTGTTAGCTGTGTTACCGTGGGGCCAAAGAGAGACCAAATGATAAAAGTGAGATCTATTTTCTCTGAGTAGGTTCCCCTCACCCTGATATCTGTCCCTTATGAGGGAGGGGTAAGTCAATTTTATAATCTTTTAATGTTGTCCGAATAATCTCAGCTGATTTTTCGTCAGGCTCAATTAAAGGCAAGCGAGGTTTGCCCACTGGAAAACCAAAGTAGTTTAGGGCGTACTTAACAGGCATAGGATTAGTAATAACAAATAAAGCATTTATCAAAGGCAATAAGTGGCGATGAATGTTGGCTGCCTCCTGAGTTTTACCGTTAAGAAATTTCTCCATCATATCCTTTATCTGGCTTCCTACTAAATGCGAGGCCACACTGATTACACCATAGCCGCCTAAAGCGAGAATGGGCAAGGTATCACTATCATTGCCACTATAAACCAGGAAGTCGTCTCTGGTCCCCTGTACAATCTCAGTTACCTGACGAAGATTACCACTAGCTTCCTTCACGCCCACAATATTATCAATCTGGCTTAGCTTGATTACGGTATCGGAAGCAAGGTTAGCCACTGTGCGTGATGGCACATTGTAAAGAACGCAAGGCAAAGTTGTGGCTTGAGCAATAGCTTTAAAATGCTCAAATAAGCCTTGTTGCGTTGGCCGATTATAATAGGGAACTACTAAGAGACAAGCGTCAACACCTATCCTCTCTGCCTCTTTAGTTAGCTCCTGGCTCTCTTTAGTGTTGTAACTGCCTGTGCCAGCCATTATTGTCCCACGGTTAGCTATCACCGACTTCACCTCAGCGACAAGACGTAATTTTTCTTCACGACTGAGAGTGGGAGATTCCCCGGTTGTGCCGGAAACTAGCAAACCATCGCTACCAGAATCAAGCAAGGCTAGAGCTAAATTCTTAGCCTGCTGATAATTAACCTTGCCCTGACTATCAAAAGGTGTAACCATAGCTGTTAATAAGCGACCTAGATTTCTCATTTTAAGCCTCCTGTCCCTTGCTGGATGAAGAATGTGGAGGGGAAAGCCTCCGTTCCCTTCTGCGTGCTATGCAGCCCGTCTTTATTCCCTCTTCAGCAATTTGTACAGCGTTTAGCGCTGCCCCTTTGCGCAAATTATCAGCCACTACCCACATAACTAATCCATTAGGATGAGAAATATCCTTACGGATTCTGCCCACAAATACGTGATTTGAACCACTAGCTGCCCAAGGTAGAGGATAGAGGCTAACACTAGGGTCATCAAGAACCCTGACCCCAGGAGCCTGAGCCAATATCCTTCTTGCCTCCTCTGGAGTGATAGGTGAGCTAAATTCTACATTCACTGCTTCACTATGTCCAAAATAAACAGGGACTCGAACACAAGTTGCTGAAATAGCTATGTCTTCAGCATGCATTATTTTTCGTGTTTCCTCTACTATCGCTTGCTCCTCCCTTGTATAGCCATTGTCCAGAAAAACATCAATTTCTGGCAACACATTAAAGGCTATTTGGTGAGAATAGATGTGAGGACAAACACGATGTCCCTCTAAAACTTGCCTTGTTTGGCTTATTAGCTCTTTTAAAGCATTAGCACCACTGCTTGATACCGCTTGATAAGTGTTTATAATAATTCGTTTTATAGGATTAACTTTATGCAAGGGATAAAGAGCCACCACTAATTGGATTGCAGAGCAATTTGGGCTAGCGATTATCCCCTTATGCCATTTTATATCCTCAGGATTTACCTCAGGAACCACTAAAGGAACTTTGGGTTCCATTCTAAAGGCAGTGCTATTATCAATGACCACCGCTCCTGCCGCAACAGCTAGAGGTGACAGGCGGGAGCTAATATCAGCACCGGCGGAAAAAAGAGCGATATCAACATCACGAAATACCTCCGCCGTAGCTTCCTTCACTTCAATTTTTTGGTGATTAAAGAAGAGCTTTGTGTCTGAGGAATGCTTGGGGGCAAATAGCTGCATCGAAGCCACAGGGAATTTTCGCTGCTCAAGTACTTTAATAAACTCTCGCCCCACAAGTCCAGTGGCACCGACAATAGCTATATTGAACTCTTTCACGCCCTTTTCTTTCCTACAGCTTCAGTAAGGCGTCCAATCCATAAATCAATCCCTTGTATTTCATAACCTCTTTGATGGCCAAAATGACGCCAGGCATATAAGATTCTCGGCTTATAGTCTCGTGACGCAAGCTCAAGGTCTGACCTGCGCCGCTAAATATAACTTCTTGCCCTGCCATAAATCCCGGCAACCTCAGGCTGTGGATAGCTATACCTTCTATTTGCCCACCTCTGGTGTTGCTAACTACTTCTCTTTCAGTTTGGGGATGGCTGAAAGGTTTGCCATGCGCTTGTAGCATAACTTTTGCTGTGGTTATAGCAGTCCCCGAAGGAGCATCAATTTTCTTATCATGATGCATTTCTACAATCTCAGCGTAATCGAAAAATTTGGCAGCAACCTTTGCCAAATGCATTAGGAGCACCGCACCTAAGGAAAAGTTAGGAGCCACTATAGCAGCAACATTGTTAGCTTGACATAGTTGCTCAATCTCCTTCAGATTTTCCTCAGAAAGGCCTGTGGTGCCTATAACCATATTAACTCCTTGCCTAATAGCGACGCGAGCAGCCGCTATGGAAGCTACAGCATTGGTGAAATCTACTACTACATCAGGATTGCACCTCTTTAGAAGGGAGTTTAAGTCGGAGGAAAATGGTATCAACTCTGAGATCTCCAGCAAAGGAAGATACTGCTGGGTTACCTTCTCTTCCACAGCACCAACTATCTCCAGACCGGGTTCATTGAGCACAGCTTTAGTCACCTCCCGTCCCATCCTGCCTAAAGCCCCATTAATAACTATCCTTATGTTTTCCATATACCACTCCTATGTATAGATACAGTTTACTTATTGTAATCACTATGACGATTGCTCTTATTATGCTGGTAGGTATGATAGTGGCTTGGTTGCCTCTGCCAATGATGTTTAGAGGCTAAGGAATCCTTTACTTTAGCACCAGGTAGATGAGAAAGTCCTTCGAATACTGCTTTCCGCGATAAATTTATTCTGCCTGAGTTGTCGATTTCAATGACTTTGACCATTATCTCATCACCCACTCTAACTACATCTTCAACTTTAGACACATAGTGGTCGGCGAGTTCGCTGATATGGACTAGCCCTTCCTTACCTGGAAGAATTTCTACCATGGCACCAAAGTTTAGCAGCCGCGTTACTTTCCCAGTATAAATATCCCCCAGGTTCACATCCTGGGTTAAATCTTCTATCATTTTGATTGCTTTTCGAGCTGCTTCCTCGCTTGGAGAGCCAACAATAACTTTACCATCATTCCTTACGTCTATAGTTGCTTTAGTCTCCTCTATAATGGACCTAATGGTTTTACCCCCAGGGCCGATAACATTACCAATCTTGCTTGAATCAATAGTTAATTCATGCATTCTGGGAGCATAGGGGCTAAGTTCAGAACGGCTGGCACTGATGGTTTGTGCCATCTTATCCAATATCTCAAAGCGAGCTTGGTGAGCTTGACTTAGGGATTCAGCTAGAATTTCAGAGCTTATGCCCCTGAGTTTAATATCAAGCTGTAAAGCAGTGACCCCCTGAGAGGTGCCAGCAACTTTAAAATCCATGTCACCACAGGCATCTTCTATACCCTCAATATCAGT
>DAOUTC010000091.1 GCA_030626915.1 Dehalococcoidia bacterium | reverse complement strand
TTTTTCATCTTTGATTCTTGATATTTGTTAGGATTTGTTTAGGATTTGGAGCTTAGATATTAGAATTTTATTGAAGTTGGTCGGGGACGAGCCCCGACCCTACGAGATTGCTTCGCTGCGCTCGCAATGACAGCCCCTCTTTGTCATTGCGAGCCTGAGCGTAGCGAAGGCGTGGCAATCTTGTCACAATTCTTCGTACAGGTCACGCCATTCGCTGTTCATACTATTAATATATTGGATCTTCTTTTGCCTTGGGCCGGCTTTGATCTGCTTCTCCCTTAAAATGGCATTTTCTATGTCTTCAAACACTTCGTAATATACGAGTTTGGTGATGTTGTATTTTCTGGTGAATCCACTGACTAGCTTTTCTTTATGCTCATAGGCTCTTCTTTTTAAGTCATTGGTGACCCCGGTATAGAGCACGGTATTATTGCTGTTGGTCATTATATAAACGTAGTATTGTCTGTTCATAGATATAATTATACCTTGAGATTGCTTCGCTGCGCTCGCAATGACACTGGAGAGAGCTCGCAATAACAAGAAAGGGATGTCATTGCGAGCCTGAGCGTAGCGAAGGCGTGGCAATCTCACAGCCTCTCCTTGGGGTTGCTTCGGCATTTCGTGCCTCGCAATGACAAGGTGTGCTTGCTGGATTGACTTCAGACTCATGATAGAGGCATAGTTAAGTAGCTATGGAAGCCCTTTTTATATTCGCCTTCGCCCTTCTAGGACTTGCAGTGGGCAGCTTCCTCAATGTGTGTATGGACCGCCTGCCTCGAAGTGAATCCATCCTAAATCCCCCCTCTCACTGCCAGGTTTGCCAGCACCGCCTGGTGGCTAAGGACCTTATTCCTGTGTTTAGCTATCTCTGGCTTCGTGGCCGCTGTCGCTACTGTTGGGCTACTATACCTAAGCGTCTCCTTTGGGTAGAGCTCGCTACTGGTGGCTTGTTTGCTTTTCTCTACTGGAGATGTAACTCGATTCCAGAGCTGGGCGTTATGGCTTTCTACACCTGCCTGTTTATCCTCATATTCGTAGTGGACCTGGAGCACGGTCTTATCTTAAATAAGGTAGTCTATCCTGGTATAGCGGTAGCCTTGCTCTTTGCTTTATTTCTACCCCAGCCCTGGATTATGCAATTGAAGTTCAGTGGCATAGTTAACTTCGCCATTAGCGGAGGTATTGGCTTCGTTATTTTTTTGCTAATAGCTCTCATTTCCCGTGGTGGTATGGGTTGGGGGGATGTCAAGCTGGCAGCTCTCATCGGCTTAGCCACTGGTTTGCCCTTGGTTTTTGTGGCCTTGATTATGGCCGCTATCCTGGGAGGCCTGGTAGCCATTGCTTTACTGATAGCTAAAAAAAGAGGACGCAAGGAGTCAATCCCTTTTGGTCCTTTCCTCTCCTTGAGCACTCTGGTTACCCTGCTATGGGGAAGCAGCATACTTAACTGGTATCTGGGGCTTATATAACAGAATTGCTTTTATCTCTCTCGGAACAGAGCGAAAAACCTATCCTGGTATTCTGGGAACACACCCCACCTGTTTAGCTCAGCCACCAATTCGGGGGCCCGAGAGATGTTTTTCCTCACCTGTCCAAAAAGCTCCTCAATGTGATTTCGAGCCTCTTTGGGCACACCGCTTGTATCTATATCCAGAAGGCCTCTGCTGCGGAACTCAGCGACATTGGTGTAAATAGACTTTCTGGTCAGATGATAGATAAACATAAGCAGCGATACATCCCATAATTCTTCCACCCCCTTGATTATAGTGCTTAGTGGATTATGCTCCTCCTCTAGCTGGGTATTGAGATTGCCTATCACCTGCCTTATAGGTTCAGAGATGACATTCATCTCGCCGGGGCGATTTTTGTATCGGTAGAAAACGCCTGGCTCATTGGGGTGTTCTCCAGCCATCGCGGTGATGTATTTTCTGGCCTCTTCGCTGAAGCCTTCCAACCCGACCAGATAAGAAGGTGTAACAATTCTGGGTTTTTCAGCTTCTACCTTTCCATTCCTAACCACGCTAAGATTCTCCGCCAGCCCGGTAACCACATAGTAATTCAGGGTAGTAGTGCCAAAAGTAGCCAGGTGTTGCTGTGGAGGCCTGATTAACTCAGTGTGCTCCACTACATATTTAATTCTCTTGTCTAGTTCCATATTTTCACCATGTCATTGCGAGCCATTCCCCCTTTGTCATTGCGGTGAGCCGAAGTTGCGAGCCGAAGGCGTGGCAATCCCACCTCGTAGTGGCGGGGTTCATCCCCGCCTCATGCCCCCGGTCGGGGACAAGCCCCGACCCTACAAGTTTGCTCAGGATAACAGTTCTCATGTTCAAATAAACATCTTAACTAGGTGAAAATTGCGTGCTACCTTATCCTTGCCAGCAATTATATCACCTGCCTCTGTGCTGTGCCCTGGAATCAAGTATTCCACATCAAGCTGAGACAGTTTATCAATGCTTTTCCGTAGTAAGGAAGCACTGCCTCCAGGGAAATCTGTTCTGCCTACGCTGCCCAGGAAGACCACATCGCCGCTTATCAATATTTTGGGCTCCTTCAAATAAAGGGAGATAGAGCCAGGAGTATGCCCTGCAGTAGACAAAACCTTGATGGCTAACTTATTCTTGGCCCCCAGGCTTAAGTCACCCTCCTTAAGATAAAAGAAGGGTTTGACCTGTGGTGCCTTACTTCCAAAAGCATTGTAGAAACGACTTCCCGTATTGGCATAAAACTCATCTTCTTCGCGGGACAGGGCCAGCAGAGCACCGCTTCTCGCCACTACCGGCTCTATAGCCTCGAAATGGTCAGGATGGCTGTGGGTGCATATCACCAAACCGACATCTTCTACTCTAAAGCCATCTTTCTCCATAGCCTGGGTCAGGGAATCGAAGCAATTCTCCCTCAGTTCGTTTTTGATATGCCCCGGGTCAACCAATACATGAGGTCGCTCTCCCCGCAAGATATGGCATAGGAAGCTAGCATTGCAATTATTTCCCCTGCCCATCCATACATAGCAATAAAAGTTCTTCCCCACCTGTATCGATTTATGATTAATCATACTTTGACCTCCTTTATTAGTATAAGCTAAAATGCTGCTTAAGTGCCAATCATCAAGGGAAGAACTTCGGTGCTATACTAGAAAATCGAAGTGATATAGGTTTAGGATTTAGTGTTTAGGATTTAGGATTTTAACTTATATGAGTGAGTTGAAGAGCGCCTGGGAAATAGCTCAGGAGAAAGCTAATAAACTGGGCAAACTGTCACTTCAGGAAATGCGGCAACAAAGGGAGCAAGAATGCGGGCAAATTGGCAGGGCAATAGCACAAAAATATCTCGATGAGCCCGAGCCGCCGAATTTAGCCACAGAGCTAAATAACTACCCCGTAGAGGAAAGAGGCCTGATAGAGCGAGCAATCCTTAATCACCTGGCACAGGCAATGGATTTGAAGAGCTGGTCGGGGACAAGCCCCGACCCTACAAAGTATAATAATCGTAGTGGCGGGGTTTATCCCCGCCTGGAGAAGATAATTCGAGGGATAGTCGCTATCAACCCAAATTCACAGCCAGTCATAGAACAAATAAAGGAGCTGGACCAGGAATATGGCCAAGCGGTAAGCAAGACCAGACAAGCGATAAAAAACAGAGGCAGAGAAACACTGCATCAACTGAGGATCTCAGGAGCGGCGGTGGATAGTATTAATATCGAAGCTACACAGGAGTGGCAACAAAGCTGGCATAAGCTGACTGAACCCTTTACACCAAGACTTGGTAGCCTGAAGCAGGAGCTAATTAAGGCGTCCTGTATAATCTCCTCTCCCTTGAAGGGAGAGGATTAAGGTGAGGGTGAGGAGATTTTGCAGTTAACTATAATAGAAGCTAGAGTTTGGAGATGAATCCAGCACTACGACTATACCTGCCTGTCATTGCGAGGAGCGAAGCGACGAAGCAATCTCTTCGCTAAGTGTTCCTGGAGTTTCTCGGCATTTCGTGCCTCGCAATAACAAAATAACATAAAACTTGCATTTCACATCGCATGTGCTAGACTAAAGTAAGAGTACTTAGAACCTATGGGATGATAAGGAGTTAGAGATTAAATTGATTAAGGTATTTATAATTGACCAGCAGCCTTTGTTCCGCCAGGGCATATCTGTCTCACTTTCCCATATGCCTGATATAGAGGTCTCGGGGGAGGCCAATGTTGATGAAGAAGTGCTTTCTACCATTGAAACTTCACTTCCTGATGTGGTGCTTTTAGGCATCAATGCTAGCTTTCTCGACAGCTTACAGCTTTGTCGTGCCATAAAGCAAAGAGTACCCAGTGTAGCTACTATTATCCTCACCCCACAGCCACAGGATGAGCAACTTTTCCAGGTCATCAAAGCCCAGGTTTCAGCTTATCTGAGTAAAGATGTGAATGCTGACGAGCTGGCATTAGCTATCAGACGGTGTGCTCAGGGTGAGCATCCTATAAATGAAAGCCTTGCAGACCGACCAAAGGTGGCCCAGCAAATACTGCAGCAGTTTCATGAGCTCTCCGCAGAGAAAGAGACGGCTACCTTCATCTCGCCACTTACCCCCAGAGAAACAGAGATACTTAATTATATGGCTCAGGGCTATCTCAATAAGCAGATCGCCGCGGTGCTGAATGTCAGCGAACAGACTATTAAGAATCACGTAACCTCTATTCTCCGTAAGCTCAACGCCAATGCTCGCACTCATGCTGTAGTGATAGCTATAAAGAAAGGCCTGGTCTCTATCGTCAAGGAGTAGACTATTCCATATTTGTCATTTCCCATCGAGGGAAAGGGGATTCTACGGGGCTGAGAGGAGGAGTTTTTGAGTGTTGCGGCGGGAGCGGTCATAGCTGGTCTGGATGGCTGCCACACGATACTTCTGGCTGGATATGCCGCACCGCTCATCTGTAAGAGTGATGACATCATAGAGCTCCTGGCCGACATTGGCGGGGACTAAGAGATTGCCACGCTCCGCTCGCAATGACTCGGTGCGCAGGATGGCATCGGCTCTCTCCTGGGCCCTGGTGGTGGATTCCAGGTTGGGGTCGTAGTCGGTGCGGAAGTTATCAATGGCCAGGGCTAAGAGATTCCAGTCGAAGGCTCCGGCTAAGAGCTTGTTATCATCGGCATCTCGGCCGAGGGTTCGAACCCTCGATATGGGGACGGCCTGGGCATATTCGCCCTTCAGGATGGCGTGGTCTGTGCCGTAAGAGTAAGAGCTGCTCTCATCG
>DAOUTC010000064.1 GCA_030626915.1 Dehalococcoidia bacterium | reverse complement strand
CCATAGCATCTCCTCCTTTGATTTTCATAAACCCTTTCTTAGTCTATCAAACATAATTATAGCAAGAATATTTTAAGATTACAAAGAACACCTCTAAATGACTAAATGAGAATCCCTATTCTCTCCTGCTTACAAACATCTTGGCATCATATGGTCGCATCCCTTACCCAGGAGAGCTAAGCGTTCACTGATTCAACTCACTACCTCTCGATAATCTCCTTAGTGCTGGGAATCCTGCCAAGCAGCCTTTCGTCAATGCGTGTGGCTGAATCGAGAGCTCTATCTTCTCCTTTTACACCTTGATGCCTTTGTTTCTAATATGGTAATGGAGAGGCCATTCCACATCTCCAAGCTCTTCTTCAGAGAGTGGATAAATTGAGATAAGCTGGCAGTATTCCAGCGATAAGTGATAAATGGCATCATGTATTTTGCTGATTTCTTCTGCCTTATCCACGCTGCCTTTCAAAGCAACAGCAATATCTATATCGGAGTCCTCATTTGCCCTGCCATTAGCAAAAGAGCCGTAAAGAATCACGGCTGCCAGCCTTTTACCATAAATTTTTCTCAGGCACGCTTTTACCCCAAAGAGCAAGGGCTCGATTTCTTTAATGCTTTTGGGCTTTCTCTGAGCTACTCTAGCGCTCTTCATAATACTTATCTAAAGACTTATTATTACACGGCTCACCTGTATAGCGTCTCAGTTTTTCCTAGCATTCTTTTTCCCTTAAAATTTCATCTCACTGGGCAATCTTCACCCTAAATTCGGGACATATATTACTCCCCCTCCTTTGTCATGAGTATTTGAGAAATGAGCCTATTGTCCTTCGATGCACACTCGTCTTCTCAGCTTAACGGCGTCTGAGAAGTTATAGTTTCCCTTTGTCAATTGAAGTCTATTGTACTCGCTATCTGGCAAAGGAGGAAATTCGTTGTAGGCTCGGCAGATTGGACACTCTACAACTATGTTACTTATGGAAGGATCCCATGCACATTTTGCCAATACAGCCTGACATTGACCACATAGACAATCCAAATTTCCCTCACCCTCAAACAGTGGAGGAACCTTGTTGCCAGTGCCATGCACAACCGCTCGACTCAATTGCTTAGGCATTTCTATAATGTTAAGCTTCCCTGTCCTCGTAACCTTGCTTTTGGCTTTCTTCACAAGTATTGAGCTAACATTACTTGCAGTCACCAGCTTAGTCACCAAGTTAATATCTTTAGATCCAAGGCTATCAGTACTAATGTCTATTAACGGTTCTTTTATCAATTGAGGATGGTCATCAGGCACCTTAGCCTCGATATCCACTCTACCAGAGTAGCTTGGGTTAGGTATAAAATTGGCACTTATCGTAGGTGTAAATGACGTGCTGTCCTTATCTATACGAAGTATTACACCTAGCGTTACTAGCCAAATACCACATAGATTGGGGCGGTAAGTTCGCTGCAAGCGAGTTTCCACAGCTTGCCCTAAAGTTTCCAGACTCCTGTGCGATTGATTGTATCCACATATGGCTATAATCCCGGGAGCCTTACCCTTAAGCTGGCTTTTAGCTTTCTCCATCGACTTCTCTACAATACTTCCAGCTTCCTTTGTTGAGATATCTGAGGGTTTACCACATAAAGCACTTGGTTGGTAACATTCGACATATACTAAATCTTGTGTGCCTGCAATTGCGTGCAACATTAGGTCTGGGGAAGCGCTCTTGCCTCTTGGCACAATCTCTACTTTATGGCCGCCTCTTTCTAGATGCTCGGCTGCATGGAGCTTTAGAATAGTGTGTTTAAAATGAGTTGGATCCTTCAATGATGGCTTAATTTCTTTCCAAAATGGTTTCCCTCGCCATCTGCGTACAACATCTAGGGTAGTCTTCAGTTCAGCTAAGAACCATGGTGCTACAACAGCGTCTGGCAAACCTCTCCACGTATCTTCAGCAGCTTCGAGAAGAACATGCAATCTATGACGCCCTGTCCAACTTACTCCCTGCCGTTTTGCTCCCGCATCAGCCGCCCTAGTGGCGTTGATCGTTTCAGCCAGCAATTCATACGCTTCTTGTATTAGCCCTTCAACTACAATCTGAAGTACATTCTTCCCTTCATTAATTGTCACAATGACTCCTCTACATAAAGTCTATAAACACAGGCTTGAGAAAATAGTATCAAGAACTCACGTCTCTGTGAATTGCCAATGCAAGGATTCTAAACCCGTTGAAGTTTGGGAAGAGCAAAATCGCTTCCAAGCCAGGGAAAATCCGAACTTTTGTAGAGATGTGATTCATCCTGTCAATGGGAGACCTCTTGGGCTAATTTGCTCCCTCGATGAAGTCAAAGAGGTTCATGGTTTAAGAGCCTCTAATTTTTCCGCCAGATTTTTCACTTCTTTTATAAGTCTATCTATATCACTTTCGCGATGGATAGGGAGATCCCGGTAGACTGAAAGGTCTAAGGGGATAATCTGGGCAGGGATGGGATTTCCTCCAACATCAGAGTACGACACTGTTAGGTTGTATTCCAGCGGGCGCTGGCTGCCTTCGCCAAAAAATGATTTAGTAAGGCCCACGATTTGACGGAACTCTCTACCAGGCGGGAAAAAGTCGATACCTCTCTGGAATAAGGAAAGCTCAGCTATATCCCGCTCCTGGTGATCATGCAGTGGAGGGTCAATCTTTAATCTCACATCTTTGGCAGCTCCATGGCCAATGTTCTTAACAACTAGGTCTAGCAGTGTGCTACGTGGATTATCAAAATAAGCAACAATGGACGGCATGGTCTGCATTTCCCGATTCAATTTCATCTCCTCTGCCATTCTCTTGCTAGCCTCTGCTTGCTCATGTGCGGAAACGGCATATCGCCAAGTAATCAAAACAAGCGTAACCATAAGTAGTATCTGAATACCTTCATAAGTGGATAGACCTTTGAAATAAATAGATATAGCTACGAGTATACAAAGTCCCAGCCATAATTGTAGGAAGTGCGCTCGTGACCAATTTGACATCCTCTCAAAAAGCTTATTCAAAACTCACTCCCTAAATATCTCAAGCCTACATAGCTGTGGCTGATATATAATTACTGAAGTCGGGAAAACCAAAATTGCTCTCTGCGTAAGAAAAATCGAAAATGCGAAAATGTTCTTGACAGAGTGTTAACAATACGATATTATTATGATAGCGTCCTAGAGAGATAGTGAAAGCAGGTGGGAGGAAGCGTCATGAAGATCCATATTAAGTGGCCAAAGTAGATTGCCTAGAAGTTCCATCAGGGAATGAGTCCCCCCTCATAAATCCTCGAGAAGTTCATTGTATTCTCGCCACTCCCGAGGAGATATTTCACCTATATGTACCCTTTGTTCTAATTCCTGTTTTATTTTCCGACTGAGCTGTTTTTCATCAGATGTCCCAAATATAGCCAAAAGCCCTGCATAATTTGCTTTCCAATCGTAGTTGTCACCAAAGTCTTTAGACCTTTCATAAGCCTCCCTACCTAATTTCCTCGCCGTTGCGATGTCTCCAGCTTTTACCTCATCAGGAAAACGCTTTCCCATATAAGCAGTGTAGCCAGCAATATTGCTCTTCATTTGAAGCTGTGTTTCTTCAGTTAATACTTCCGTTGGCTTCAACTTTTCGACTAACTGTAATGACCAGATCTGAGTGCTGATGGAACCTTTTATCAATTCCAAATCTTCAGTGTTTATCCGCCAAGCTCTCCACGAGCTAAAAGCAAGGTTGCCAGCTACACGTGTTAGTGCTGATCTTGATTCAGCGACTATTTCCTCCTCCAATGACTCCCTAAGACGGTGCTCAAGGTCGCGATATGCTAGAAATGCAAAAGCTGCTACACCTACGGCAACCAGCGCCAAAGCCACGCTTAAGAGAACAGATAAACTTATAGCACCACTAGGAGGAGGTTTACCGAAATGCTGCATCCAAATAAACGGTTGTAATATGCCGAATATAACTGCTACCAATAACACCCCTATTAGTGCCCAGTGATACCATCTCACCCTGAATCTTTCACTCATGCTAACCCTCCTAAGCTAGAAATAGTCTTAACTTCCCTCCCTGAGGAAAATTAGAAATTAGTTTGTATACTCTTTTAGCTCTCGATAACCTCTTTGGTGCTAGGCACTCTGCCGACGATCCTTTCGTCAATGCGTGTGGCTGAATCGAGAGCTCGGCCTAAGGCTTTGAATAGGGCTTCAGCCTTGTGATGGTCATTAGGGCCGGGAAGTACATTGGCGTGAAGGTTAATTCTGGCCTCGGAGGCAAAGGAAACAAGGAAGTGGCGAACTAAGTCAGTCTCCAGATCGTCTATGTTAACACTGCCGAAGGGCGCTTCTACCACACTGTAAGCTCTACCCCCAATGTCTACTGCTACCGCTGCTAGTGCTTCATCCATGGGCACAACAGCATGTGCCATTCGGGTGATGCCCTGTTTCTCCCCTAGTGCTTGATTAAAGGCTTTGCCTAAAGAGATAGCTACATCCTCAATTATATGGTGCTGGTCATCGCCTGAGGCTGAGAGTTTTATGTCAAATACTCCATGCCTGGCCAACTGAGCCAGGAGATGGTCAAACATTTTTATGCTGGTAGTGATTTCAAATTGTCCACTGCCATCAATGTTTAATTCTACCCTAACATTCGTCTCCGCAGTTTCACGAGTTACTATCGCTTTTCTTTCAGCCATTTTTGAACCTCCCACTGTAGAGATTGCTTCGCCTTCAGCTCGCAATGACAAAGAGGTATGTTGCTAGCTTAACATATCTCCCCTAATGCCTCAATTAGGGCATCGGTATCTTCGGGTTTACCGACGCTTATCCGCAGATAATCTCTTAAGCGCGGGCTATCAAAATAACGGATAAAGATGCCTTTCTTTTGTAGCTGATGCCAAATTTCTTTGGCGGGAGATTCTTCGCTACGCTCAGAATGACAGTGTAAGGAGTCAGAACGACAATGCACAGAGCAAAGAATAAAATTAGCACTGGAGGGGTAGGGCTTTAGCCACTTTAGCTCTTTTAGTTTGCCAAATAATCGCTCTCGTTCAGCCACTATTTTTGCTACATTATTGCGAAGATAATCTATATCTGCCAAAGAAGCTAACACTGCTGCCTGTGCTGCTACATTGACATTGTAGGGCTGCTTAATCTTCATCAGGTAGCTAGCAATTTCAACAGGGAAGATGCCATAGCCTATTCTTAAACCAGCTAGTCCTGCCCATTTGCTGAAGGTACGCAGAACTATCAGATTGGAATAGCTGGACACCAAATCAGCCATAGTTACACCGCTAAACTCAAAGTAGGCTTCGTCCACCACCACAATCCTTCCAGTGCCGATAAGCTCCAGGATTCCTTGCTCGGTAATAACGTTGCCTGTGGGGTTATTGGGTGAGGCTATAAAGATAACCTTCGTTTTTTCACTTAACACTTTCTTGATGCCAACTAAATCAACAACAAAAATTTTATCTCTAGGCACATCTACTACTTTACCGCCACAAACCTCAGTGCTAAAGGGGTACATGCCAAATGTTGGTGAACAATTGATAGTTTCGTCCCCGGGCTGGAGAAAAAGCCTGAGAGTAAGGTCGATCAATTCATCGCTGCCGCCACCGCAAATAATGTTCTCCTGGTTTAAGCCTGTATATTTCTCCAGAGCTTGCCTTAACTTTCTTTGTTCTGGGTCCGGGTAGATGTGATAGTAAGGATAACTGGCTAGAGCTTGATAGACTCTGGGGGAGCAACCGTAGGGGTTCTCATTGCCATCAAGCTTTATTATTCTCCCTTCAGCCCGCTGGCCTAAAATCTCTATAGGCTCAATAGGAGTGTAGCTTTTCATAGCTGCTAGTTCAGGCCTGATTAGCTTCTTTATGTTCACTTTAACTAAAACCAAATGTTAAGAATAAAAAATCAAAATGACAACTCAAGATGTAAAACTTTTTATTTTTGCTCTGTATTTTTGCCTTTTGCATTTTAATCTTTTATTTAGCTCCCATCCTTTTTCGTAGAGAGGCATCTCCCGTTAAGGGAGAGCAGAATACTACTTAAGATTTCCTTGCGCTCTCATCCTTTTTTCCATGGCTTGAGCATG
Organism: Dehalococcoidia bacterium; assembly: GCA_030626915.1. Taxonomy (GTDB): domain Bacteria; phylum Chloroflexota; class Dehalococcoidia; order GIF9; family AB-539-J10; genus JAUWHW01. The sequence goes on along the minus strand of DAOUTC010000064.1, from coordinate 837 downwards.
AGCATCCAGCCCTTCAGCCCTGGCTATCGTTATGGTTGGACGGGTTAATTCTCGCATAGTAGCTTTATCCAGGGCGATGACATTAGTAGTTTTTAGAAAGTCCTCAACTCTCAGGGGGGAGCTGAAGTGGGCACTGCCGCCTGTGGGTAATACGTGGCTTGGACCAGCAATATAGTCACCCAAAGCTACTGCTGAATTTTCACCAATGAAGATACAACCAGCATTAAGAATCCTGGACATTATGGATGAGGCATCTGATACCATGAGAGAAAGATGCTCCGGGGCATAAAGGTTGACCAGCTTGACAGCTTCATCAATATTGTTGACAATTACAGTTATTCCTCTATCCACAGCCTGAGCAGCAATAGAGCGACGCTTCAGCTTTTTCAACTGTTTTACCACTTCCCTATCAACTTGATTAGCCAGATCAGGTGAAGTGGTAATCAAAATCACCGAAGCCAGAGGGTCATGTTCAGCTTGAGCCAGGAGGTCAGCGGCACAAAGCAAAGGACTGGCAGACTCGTCAGCCACAATCATTATTTCACTTGGCCCCTGGAGCCCGTCAACAGCTACAGCGCCATAAACCATTTTCTTGGCTAAAGTCACAAAAATGTTGCCAGGGCCGCAGATTTTATCTACTTTGGGTATTGACTCGGTGCCGAATGCCAGGGCAGCAATAGCCTGAGCACCACCAACCTTGAAAATATGCTTGATTCCGGCAATGTCAGCAGCTACTAGAGTGGGTGCCGGAATTTTGCCATTTCTATCAGGTGGTGAAACCATAATAATTTCCCTGACCCCGGCTACATTGGCTGGAATGGCAGTCATCAACACTGT
>DAOUTC010000096.1 GCA_030626915.1 Dehalococcoidia bacterium | reverse complement strand
ATTCTTGGCTGCTGAGCGAATCATAGTTGGTCCACCAATGTCGATGTTTTCCAACGCTTCATCTAAGGAGACTTCGCCTTGAGTCACTGTCTCTATGAAGGGATAAAGGTTTACTGCCACTAGGTCAATAGTTTCGATGTGGTTTTTAGCCAGCTCAGCTAGATGTTGAGGGAGGTCCCGCTTGGCTAAAATGCCACCATGGACTGCGGGGTGTAGGGTCTTCACCCTGCCATCTAGGATTTCAGGAAAGCCAGTAAGCTCTGAAACACTGTGGACTTTTATGCCAGCAGCCTCCAGTGCCCTTTTAGTTCCGCCAGTACTAAAAACCTCAATGTCTAGCTCTTGTAAGCCTCGGGCAAAATCAGCTACACCTGATTTGTTTGAAACACTTATGATAGCATGCATAGAACCTCCTTAATCTATAATAACCTTTTTCTCTCTCTTCGCCTTGATTACTTCTCCAATAACCTTAGCTTGGGACAAAGCCATAGTGAGCTTGGTTACGGCTTGGCTTGAACAAATAAGCACCATGCCTATTCCCATATTGAATACTCTATACATTTCCGCTTCTTCTACATTGCCCTTTTCCTGTATCAGCTTGAAGATAGGGGGAATATCCCAGGAATCCTTCTTCAGATGGGCGGCAAGACCTTGAGGTAAGATGCGAGGTATATTCCCCACGAATCCCCCACCAGTAATATGGGCTAAACCTTTAATTAATGGCATCACTGGTTTAAGCCAGTGATAATAGCAGCGGTGAATTTGAAGTAATTCCTCTCCCAAAGTTTTTCCCAACTCGGGGTAAAATCTACTTAAACAAGTGGGGTTGTCCTCCACCCCAAAGACTTTTCGCACCAAGGAGTAGCCGTTAGTATGTAAGCCAGACGAGGGCAAACCCAGAATTACATCGCCTGCAGTTATGGAACTGCCATCAATAATACTGGCTCTTTCCACCACCCCAACGATAAAGCCAACCAAATCATAGCTTTCCTGGAAATAGATACCAGGCATCTCAGCAGTTTCGCCGCCAATGAGCGAGCAGTCAGCTTCTTGACAAGCCTCGCTTATGCTCGTAATGATAGCTTCCACTTGCTGGGGCACAAGTTTACCCATGGCAATATAATCCAAAAAGAAAAGTGGCTTAGCACCACAACACAGAATGTCGTTAACACAGTGATTGACGATGTCGGCACCCACAGTATCATTTTTATTTAGCAGTGAAGCGATTTTAAGCTTAGTGCCTACTCCGTCAACACTGGAGACCAAAACAGGCTCATTATATTCTTTAAGCTGGAACATACTACCAAAGGAGCCAAGATTTAACGCTTCAGGATGAAAAGTGGATTTAGCTTGTCTAGCAATAAGCTCTTTTATCTTATCTGCTACCTCAATATTGATGCCAGCCAAGGCATAAGTTTGTTTACTTCTGGCTTCCAATGAGTTCCTCTTCAGGCATCGTTTCCAGGGCTAGCTTGTCCATCCCCATTTGTATTGGGATAGGATAGTCTCCGGTAAAGCAAGCCAGGCAGAAAATCTCTCTAGGTAGGTCAACAGCTCGAATCAAACCATCGAGACTAAGGTAACCCAGCGAATCAGCATCAAGGTAATCTCTTATTTCCGGGATAGTTTTCCTGGCGGCAAGGAGTTCCCATTCAGTGGCCATATCCACACCTAGGAAGCAAGGATAGCGAATAGGTGGTGCACAAATACGGAGATGAACCTCCTTAGCCCCGGCTTTCCTTAATAAGCTGACTACACGAGGAGTGGTTGTACCACGAACGATGCTATCATCAACGACCACTAATCGTTTTCCAGCAATAATACGGGAGAGAGGATTAAATTTTAGCTGAACACCAAGCTCTCTTATCCTCTGGTCAGGCTCAATAAAGGTGCGTCCTACATAGCGGTTCTTGAGTAAACCCTCGCAATATGGAATACCTGAAGCATGAGAATAGCCGACGCCGGCAGCAGTAGCTGAGTCAGGAACGCCCATTACCAAATCAGCGTCAACAGGGTATTCTTGGGCTAGCATTTCACCCATGGCTTGCCTCGATTGGTAGAGTAATTTGCCTTGGATGATGCTGTCGGGACGGGCGAAATAAATATATTCAAAGATGCATAATGCTTTTTTGCTGCCTTTTTTCCTGAAGCTCCTGATGCCGCTCTCGTCAATAGCTACAATTTCCCCAGGTTCGATTTCCCTGAAAAGTCGGGCTCCTATGTGGTCCAATGCACAACTCTCGGAAGCAATCACCCAACCGCTATTGATAGTTCCCAAACAAAGAGGACGCACGCCCATAGAGTCACGAGCTCCAATGAGCTTGTCTTGAGTCATAATTACCAGTGAATAAGCTCCCCGGAGACGACGCATAGCATATTTTATTTTTTCCTCGCAGTTCTTGCCAGGAGAGGCTAGAATTAGATTGGCGATGACTTCGGAGTCAGAAGAGGTATAGAAGCGATAGCCACTCTCATGAAGTTCGTGACGGAGTGGTTTGGCATTGAGAATATTGCCATTATGTGCTAGAGCAAGAGTCAGCCCTTCTGAATTTACTATGATAGGCTGGGCATTGACTAACTGTGTTGAGCCCCTAGTAGAGTAACGATTATGCCCGATGCCAATATATCCTTTGAGCTGAGCAAGGTCACTTTCGGTGAATGCTTGAGAAACCAGCCCCATATTAGTATGTATTTTTATTCCATTGCCATCGCTGACAGCAATACCGGCGCTTTCCTGACCACGGTGCTGGAGAGCGAAGGGGGCAAAGAAGATAAGTCGAGCTATATCTATTCCTTGGGTGCGAATTCCAAAGACGCCGCAATTCTCATGCATTGAAGCTGCCTTCATGGCGAATTATAAACTACTACAACTTCTTGGTCAACTTACTGGTTACCGCAACATTTCTTATCGTTTACTTTTACAGTGGTTTTCTCAATGTGCTATAATGTCATCCGCTATTATATCAAGTTGAGGGATTGTATGGTACAAAAGGAAGGGAAAAACAATATTATTACACAATTTAGGCTCAAAGAAGGTGATACTGGGTCTACTGAAGTCCAGGTGGCGTTGCTTACTGAAAAGATAAGCCAATTAACGGAACATCTTAAAACGCATTCTCATGATCATCACTCTCGCCGTGCTCTACTTAAGATGATAGGACAGCGCAGGCGACTCTTAGCTTACCTTAATAAGAAAGACTCCACTCGATATTATTCACTTATCGCCAGATTAGGTTTGAGGAGATAGTATGTCTAAAGTTTTCCAGAAGTCAATAGCTGGTCGAATACTTGCCATAGAGACAGGAAAGCTTGCCCAGCAAGCAAATGGAGTTGTTATTGTTCGCTACGGGGATACAGTAGTTTTGGTTACTGCCTGTACCAGCCATGAGCCCGTGGGGAAAGTAGATTTCATACCTTTAACAGTGGACTACGAGGAAAAACTCTATGCTGCCGGTAAAATACCAGGTAGTTTCATCAGGCGAGAAGGGCGACCTAGCGAAGAGGCAACTATAACCAGCCGGTTTATTGATCGCTGTTTACGACCACTTCTATTCAAAGAATTTGGTTACGAAACACAAATTATAGCTACAGTGCTCTCTGCTGACAAGGAAAATGACCCGGATATTTGTGCTCTCGTTGGTGCTTCAGCAGCTTTAACCATATCTGATATCCCATTCTCTGGGCCAATATCAGCAGTGCGTGTTGGCCATATAAATAACAGTTTAACCTTAAATCCTACCTTACCCCAAATGGAAAACAGCCTGCTCGATGTAGTTGTCGCCAGCACTAAGCAAGCTATCGTGATGGTGGAGGCAAGCGCCAAAGAGGCTCCTGAAGACGTGGTAATGGCGGCAATCGAATTTGGGCATAAAGCCAACCAGGAGATTATCGAACTCCAGGAGGAGTTGCAGCAAGCTTGTGGCAAGCCTAAGATAGAAGTTGAACCCAGGCAGATCGCCCCTGAACTTTCAACCCACATTTCTAATTTACTTGGTGACAAATTAACTGAAGCTCTACAGCAACCGAGCAAATCGCAGCGAGAGCAAATTATAGCTTCGCTCAAGGAGGAGGTAAAACAGAAATTAACTGATTCTTTCCTTGAAGAGGAAATCGGTTTTGCTTTTGAAGCTCAGCTTAAGGCAGAAGTAAGAAAAATGATTCTGCAGAAAAGACAACATGTAGATGGCCGCCAGGCTAGCGAAATTCGCCCTATTAGTTGTGAGGTGGGTCTCCTGCCTCGCACTCACGGCTCGGGGTTATTTACACGGGGGGAAACACAAGTGTTAGCTGTTACCACCTTGGGGTCGGTAAGGCAGGAGCAGTTGTTAGATGGTTTAGGCCTGGCAGAGACAAAACGCTTTATGCATCATTATAACTTCCCTCCATTCTCTACGGGAGAGGTAAAACGAGTAGGGACGCCGGGGAGACGAGAAATTGGGCATGGTGCCCTGGTAGAGCGAGCTATTGCACCGCTATTACCCGCGGAAGAGGATTTCCCTTACACCATTCGTCTGGTTTCCGAAGTGCTCAGCTCTAGTGGGAGCACATCCATGGCTAGTGCCTGCAGTTCAACCCTTTCATTAATGGACGCTGGTGTGCCTATTAGAGCGCCGGTAGCGGGGATAGCTATGGGGCTGATTACTGGAGAAAATGGAGAGCATGTTATCCTGACTGATATTGAGGGTATAGAAGATGCCTATGGTGACATGGATTTTAAGGTTGCTGGCACCTCTAAGGGAATTACAGCCTTGCAGCTTGATATTAAAGTCACCGGTGTGGACTCCAAAATTCTAGCTGAAGCCTTAACCCAAGCTCGCCAAGCTCGCTTGGAGATATTGGACAAGATGGCACAAACTAT
>DAOUTC010000029.1 GCA_030626915.1 Dehalococcoidia bacterium | reverse complement strand
GAGCGCTATCCCAGGGAAGGAATGCTACTGCAGATTGATGGCAGTCGTGATGATTGGTTGGAGGGGAGAGGGTCTTATCTAACCCTTGTAGGAGCTATAGATGATGCTACAGGTAAAGTCCCCTATGGTTTATTCAGGGACCAGGAGGATGCCCAGGGATATATCCTCTTGCTACGCCAAATTGTAGAAAGCCATGGTATACCCCGGGCTTTGTATCATGATGGGCATGGCATATTTGAACGCTCCAAGAGAGAGGCAGAATCACTGGAGGAGCAGCTTATGGGAAGAAGGGAACCAACGCAGTTTGGCAGAATAATGGAGGAGTTGGGCATCATTTCCATCACATCACGCTCCCCACAGGCAAGGGGTAGGATTGAGAGGCTATGGGGGACCTTCCAGGATAGGCTGGAAAGCGAGCTCCGCATAGCGGGTGCCAGGACAATACAGGAGGCTAACCGAGTACTTTTGGACTTTCTGCCCCGATTTAACCAGAGGTTTGCCGTTCCCGCTAAAGAAGCTGGCCTGGCTTATTGCAAGCCTCCTGAAGGATTTAACCCTGATGAGGTATTCTGTTTCAAGTATCAACGCACTGTAGGTCTGGATAATGTGGTGCGGTTCGGAGGGCACAGGATCCAGATAATACCCACCAATGGCAGGCTAAGCTATGCTAAGGCTAAAGTAGAGGTGCAGGAGAGAATGGATGGTAGCCTGGTGGTATACCACAAGGGGCAATGCCTTGCTACCAGGCCAGCACCACCAGAGGCTCCATTGCTTAGAGCAAGAAATTTAAAACGGGCTATGCCGGCTGGCAGCGAGTCTGCCGAGGCCAAAATTGTCACTGCTGCAAAGAAACCCTCACAGCCGAAAGCTCCATGGAAACCCGGGCCAGACCACCCCTGGCGCAGACGTTTTAAAATGTATGTCGATAGATAGGGGTGACAAATTCGCTTGACAATTAGGGTGACATATTCGCTTGACAGCAACACACAACGTTGTAGGTTTGTCAGTGTTATGGGGTTGTTAATGTTATAGGCTCCGTGTCAAACTGTGGGAACATAAGCAGGTATAGTTTCAGCATAGGGGTTGGTATCGGGTTTGGGACTAAAATAAAGACTAATAAAACACCTGAAAAACGCACTGAGTTGATACGCCCCTGGTTTTATCTATATCTACAGAGATTGACCTATGGAAGTACGGTAGGGCGTTTAATTATGCAAAAGAGAGAGAATGACGAAGAATTTGAGTGTGGAGCGGGTGATGGGATTCGAACCCACGACGTCTTGCTTGGGAAGCAAGCACTCTACCGCTGAGTTACACCCGCAATTGGTTATATATTATCCAGCCAAAAAGTATTACTGTCAAGGGATATGTGTAGCAGCATCATTAGAGTGTGTTATTCGGGTGGGTTTAGCGTTAACAGTTTCCTGGCAATCTGCGGGTACTTGTAAATGAAGAGCAGCTCGTCCTCAACCAGCGGTTTCTGTGCCTCCACATTGGCATATCTTACCAATTCCAAAATTTCTCGCGCTTCTTCGGAATCCTTAAATGCTACTGCCATCCGACCCATAATATGCTTAAAACCAGATGTCCCACTGTACTCACCGGAGCATATCTGTCTGCCGGTCTCCACCTTTTCTGGTTCACCTCTACCCAGCTCCTCAAAGTTATACAGCTCATAGTTTTCAGGGTCCTTTAACACGCCGTCAGCGTGGATGCCGGAGGCGTGAGCAAAGGCATTAACTCCAACCCCGGGCTGGTTTACGGGAATAGGGACTTTGAAAGCGTAGCTGGCAAAATTGGCTATCCTCCATGCCTTTGTCAGGTCGATTGGCTTTCCCAGTGGATACTTTTCAGCGAAGCCTTTAGATTTAGTAACAGCCAGAGCTGTAGCTACAAGATCAGCATTGCCAGCCCTTTCCCCAATCCCATTGACAGTGACATTGATATAAGCATCCTGACCACCATCTATGGCTCCCTTAGCCCCAGCAATAGAGTTGGCCACAGCCATGCCTAGATCACCATGGCAATGCACTTCGATGGGAATACCTACATTCTCCGCCAGTATCCTAGCAGTTTCATAGATGGTAAAAGGATTGTCATAGCCAAGGGTGTCGCAGTATCTGAGCCTGTGGGCTCCATGCTCTTTGGCTGCCAGGGCAAATCTGACTAGGAAGTCCATATCAGTTCGGGAAGCATCCTCAGCATTTACGCCTATGCTTTCAGCTCCATGTGACTTAGCAGCTTCTACGGCATCAGTCATCATACTTAGGATATCATCTCTGCTCTTTTTCCCCTGGAATTTGCCCCTGATCATCTGGTCCGATGTGGATATAGATAGATTGAGATGTCGGATATTAGGAACAAGCTTAAAAGCCGTTTCTACATCTTTAGTAGTAGCCCTTATCCATCCCTCTAAACGAATTGGTTGTAGCACTCCCATCTCAGCCAACTCCAGGTTGGCCTGGAGGTAAAATGATTCGTGCCTTGTTGTGGGAAAGCCAAATTCTGACTGGAATACACCCATCTCATTGAGATACATATTTATCATGGTCTTTTCCAGTTTACAGAGGCCAAGATGGGCAGTTTGAACACCATCACGGTTAGTAACATCTATAAAGTAAATCTTGGGCATATTCACCCCTCTCATGATAAAAATTAAATGCTAAGGTTACATTACTTTCACAAGATAGTCAAATTCAGCTCATTTCGACATCGTTCATTATGTAGTATAATATATCAAGCTTTCAATGCCACAAATAAAAGCAGGCATAATAAATGTTACGGGATATATTGGAAGCGAGTTAGCTCGCTTGCTGTACCAACATCCTCAAGTAGAACTTAAATCGGTTACAGGACGAAGTGCTGCCGGTCAAGAGCTGGGCGATGTTTTTCCCTATCTCGGCAAAACCAGACTGGCAATAAAAGACCAGCTTGATAGCGATATTGACGTCGTTTTCTCAGCAATGCCTCACAAGTCCAGTGTAGATGTAGTACCATCATTGCTAAGAAAAGGCATCAAGGTTATCGATGCTAGTGCTGATTTCAGGTTAAAGAATGCTGGTGAATATCCCAGATGGTATGGATTTAATCATCCATCGCCTGAACTACTAAAAGAGGCAGTTTACGGCTTGCCCGAACTACACCGGGATGATATTGCCTCAGCCACTTTGATAGCTAATCCCGGTTGTTATAGCACCAGTGCTGTCCTGGCTTTGGCCCCGGTGGTTAAGGAAGAGCTTATTTACCCTGATATGATAATTGATAGCAAATCAGGCGTCTCTGGCGCTGGTAGAACCCCGGGCTTGACTACTCACTATTCTGAAGCCAATGAGAATACATGTGCTTACTCTATTGAAGGACATCGCCACCTGCCGGAAATAGAACAGGAACTGAGAGAGTTAAATCCCGAATTTTCCTTATCAATAACCTTTGTGCCTCACCTGGTGCCAATGACCAGGGGCATATTAAGCACCTGCTATGCTAGATTAAGGGCAGGGAAACTAGCTGAGGGTGTTAAGGCTAAGGGAGAGCTACAGCAGCTCTATCGGGAATTTTACAGAGATGCTCCTTTTATTCAGATAACAGGTAAGCCTCCTCAAACCAAGCATGCTTGGGGGAATAACTTTTGTTTTATTTACCCTACTGTTGATTTAAGGACAGGGAGACTTATAGTTATTAGCTGCCTTGACAATCTAGTGAAGGGTGGGGCTGGTCAAGCGGTTCAAAATATGAATTTAATGTTCAATTTACCTGAGACAACAGGCCTTGAAACTTTAGCTATTTACCCTTAGAATGTCTAATATTGCCCCCATCGTCTAGTGGCCTAGGACGCCAGCCTTTCAAGCTGGAGATCAGGGGTTCGAATCCCCTTGAGGGCACTTTAATAATTCCTTAATATTTCCTCCAGCAAAGTGCTAACATATCTGGCTATTGCCGGAGCACTGGTCAAACCAGGGGAGTCTATGCCAATCAAGTTGATGAATCCGGGCAAACCCTTGTCACATTCATGGTTTATGACGAAGTCCCTAAAATCTTCTCCCTCCGCTTGAAGTTTTGCCCTGATGCCAGCCATCTCGGGCTCTAAATCAGCGTATTCTATAAATGGCAAAAATCTTACCGCTGACTCATAAAATGCCTTCCTTTGCAAGCTGTCAACAGAGTAATCTATGTCATCAACATAATAAGCATTGGGGCCCAGACGCATTCTTCCGTTAAGGTCTAAGGTAACATGAATGCCAGTGCCTCCTTCTCCAGCCTTGGGCACGGGGTATATCAGTCTACTAACTAGCTTGTTCTTACCATTGCCCACGCTGAAATATTCTCCTTTGCACCAGTGCAGCTTATAGCCTGCTTCGTCCACATCTATCCCAACCATCCTGGCTACTTCATCACTGTGGAGGCCAGCGCAGTTTATTAACACCTTGGTTATAAAGCTGAAACTGCCCTGGCTATCTTTCACCCTGACTTTATATCCACCTGATATTTTGTCTACGCCGATGACTTTCGTTCTATAAGCTATTTGAGCACCGTTATCTCTAGCTTTCCCAAGGAAGTATCTCATCAGTGCCTGTGAATCTATGATGCCTGTAGATGGGGAGAGGAAAGCGCTAACTCCTGTCATATTTGGTTCTAATTGCCTCATTTTCCTGTGGGAGAGCATTTTTAGCTCTACACCGTTATCCTTGCCCCTGTTATACAGCTTTTGTAGCTCCTCAGCCTCGGCATCATTGGTTGCTACTATGATTTTTCCTATCCTTTTACAGCCTATTCCATGCTTTTGGCACAGGTCGTAAAGAAGGGTATTGCCTTCCAAACACGTCTTTGCTTTTAGAGAATCTTTGGGATAGTAAATACCTGTGTGAATGACCTCGCTATTACGGCTACTTGCTTCTTGCCCGAATGTTTCGTTTTTTTCCAGCACGTAAACATCTCTATCCTCATTAGCTACTTGCGAAGCTATGGCCAAACCTACCACGCCAGCGCCAACGATGGTTATATCAACCTGGTATGACATCTCAATTTGCCAGTTACCTATTAGGATTATCTTTGACCGTAATTCTCAAAAAATACCAATTCAGAAAGTTCTTTCCTGGATGGCGTCTTTCCTATTTCCGCGGGGTAACCTAAAAGAGCCATCTCAACCACGGCTACACCTTGTGGCACAGCTAAAAGCTGAGCCACCTTCTGGGCATCGAAAGCACCTATGTGTACAGTTCCCAGGCCAAGTGAGTGAGCGGCTAAAGTGAGGTTCTGCATGGCCAAAGCTACATCAAACATATACCACCATTCACCTTTGTTTGTGGCTACCTTACCTTCGTGAAAACCAGATTTACCTAATTCAGCACAGGCCACAATGACTACAGGTGCCTCTTTGATAGCTGATTGGGCTCGGTTCCAGGATGGCAGAGTGCTAGCCAATAGAGCTTTCCTTTCCTTATCCTTAACTATTATGAATCTCCAGCACTGATTGTTCCTCCATGAAGGTGCCCAGCGAGCTGCTTCCAGAATCGCATTGATATCCTCTTCGGGTACGGGGTCAGGCTTGTAATGACGAATACTACGTCTTGTTCGTATTGCTTCAAGCACTTCCATATAACATTTACCTCCTCTTATTCTTCCCAGGCGCCTTTGCCAATAAGCGACACAAAATAGCAGGCGCCAAGGTTTTCTACCTTGTTTCCTTCTTTGAGCTTAGTAACCTTCATCAGCTCTTGCTGCCAGCGAGAGCCCACAGGAATTACCAATCGTCCACCCCAGGATAACTGTCCCAGCAAGATTTGAGGAATAGAAGGAGCGCCAGCAGAAACTATGATGGCATCATAGGGCGCATCTTCCAGCCAACCTAGAGTCCTGCCAGCGAGGTGAACTTTGATATTGGAGTAGCCAAGTTTTTCTAGAGCTTGCTTGGCTGACCCCACTAGCTCAGGTATACGTTCTACAGTAATTACTTGCCTGGCTAGCTCAGCTAGTATGGCAGCTTCATAGCCACTTCCCGTACCTAACTCTAGGACTTTTTCGCCGCCTTTAAGCTCCAAGGCTTGTATCATCAGAGCTACAATGAAAGGTTGAGAAATAGTTTGCCCAAAACCAATGCTTAGTGGTCTATCCTCATAGGCAGCATAGTAATATTCTTGAGGCACGAAGGCTTCGCGTGGAACACGCTTCATAGCCTCAATCACACGCTTATCGGCAATCTCCCAGCTAAGATTTCTAATTAAGTCAGCTTTGGCTGCTTCTAGATTGTTCATCAATCAAAATCAAGAATATTAGCCGAGGACAAAAGAGAGCACTATAAGAGTTAAGATTATTGCTCCAGCAAGAATGCCAATGCGTCGTAGCTCGGGCATCAGATATTGATAGCGGTCAATAGACTCTTGTCCCTTAGGAGACACCTTAGCTAGCAATTGAGGTTCAACTGCAGCTGGCTTGAGTGGTGGGGAATACTTTTTTTGTATTTCTTTTGCTAACCTAGCATGGCGTTTCGCTTTAGTGCGACGCGATTTCTTAGGCATTGTTTGTCACCTCAGTGAAGACAAGGGCCGCTTATAAATTCTAGTGCTGGAAATGTAGGCATGACCCAAGGCTTGCTGAACAGATTGAAGGTCTGCACCACTTTGTAACTTACGTGCTGCGAAGCTGTGGCGCAGAATACCCGGCGTAATCTTATTACTAAGTCCTGCCTTAGAGGCATAGTTCTTGACAATCTGCCAGAATCCCTGTCGGGTAAGCCGGCCGCCACGCCGATTGAGAAATAATGCCTCTTCCTTTTGATTGTATAATAAATCAAGCCTGTCATGCTTAAGGAAATTTCTTAATAGCTGGTTTATATGGTGGTCAAAAGGGATTCGCCTTTTGGAGCCACCGTGAACACAGCATACACAGGAGTGCTCCAAGTCAACGTCTTTTACGTTTAAAGATACGAGTTCAGTGGCACGCAAACCGGTGGCGTAAAGTAACTCTAGCATCACTACAGTTCTCTTAGCCTCCGGGGTAGATAACCTCGCCGGCTCTGCTAGCAAACGGCAGTACTCAGACAGAGACAAGAATCTAGGTACATGCTTGGCAATTCGAGGAGAAGCTAAATTTTGTGTTGGGTTCTCCTTTAACTTGCCTGAGTCAACCATAAATTTGAAAAAGGATTTGGCTGAGGCTATCTTGCGAGCTACTGTAGCCGGGGAATATCTTTTCTCCCTAAGGCTAAGCAGATAGCTCTTTAAAAGCTCGCCACTTGACTTAATTATTCCCCTTGCTCTCTCTGCCTCAGTGTAAGTTATTAGCTGGCCCAAGTCATTACGATAAGCAGCTAAGGTATTCTGGGAGCAATCTTTTTTCGTAGCTAGATACTCAAGAAAAGCTTCAATATCTTCTTTCATTAAATTTATTTTAACATAACTCAGACCATTTTGTCCGTATCTAGGTTTCCTGTTACAATTAAATTTACTGTGAGGTTAACACAACTGGAAGAACAATTAAAAGCCCTGCCGGCAAGTCCAGGGGTGTATTTATTCAAGGATGAGCAAGGTAAGGTTATCTATGTAGGTAAGGCTGCCAATTTAAGTAATAGGGTAAGGAGCTACTTTGGTGCCTCCAGTGGCTCGTCATCGAAGATTCAGCGGCTAGTGTGTAGGATAAGAGAACTTGAATTTGTAGTTACTGACTCTGAGCAAGAAGCGCTCATCTTAGAATGCAACCTCATAAAGAAATATCATCCCAGATACAATGTACGACTTAAAGACGATAAAACCTTTCCCTACCTCAAGGTAGCCATCAATGAAGATTGGCCAAGTATTTACATCACTCGCCGATTTAAAGACGATGGAGCCAGATACTTTGGGCCTTTTGCCAGCGCTGGCTCAGTACGTAAAACTTTGAAGTTAATAAAGGAGCTCTTTCCTTTTCGCTCTTGTATCAGGTTCATTGATGGTAAGGATAGACGACCTTGCCTTGATTACTATATTCATCGCTGCCTGGGCCCATGTATTGGCGCTACGAGCAAACAAGAATATTGGGAGGTAATAAACCAGGTTATTTTATTTCTGGAGGGCAAACAGGAGCTAGTGCTTCACGAGCTGAAAAGGAAGATGCGGGCAGCAGTCCAGCAGCTCCAATTTGAAAAAGCATCTTTGCTTCGTGACCAAATTCAAGCAATAGAGAGAGTTATAGAGGGCCAGAGGATTGCTATCATGGCTAAAGGGGAACAAGACATCATTGCTTTAGCGCAGGACGAGAGACAAGCTTATATAGAGCTTTTTTTTATTCGCAATAATAAACTTGTCGGTAGAGACCATTTTATTATGGAAGGTACTCATGATGAAAAACCGGAGCAGATAATGACGAGTTTCGTAAAGCAATATTATGCCTCTGCTTCATTTATACCATCAGTGATATTTCTTCAATATCCAGTAAGCGAAATGACAGTGCTTTCTGAGTGGCTTAAACAGCGGAAGGGAAGCAGTGTAAAAGTTCAAGTGCCACGGCGAGGAGTCAAGAAAAAGCTGGTAAACATGGTAGCTGAGAATGCCGATAAAGGTTTGCTATTGGCCAAGGCTAAACAGGTAAATTTAGAAGTTATAACTTCCGGCTTGCAAGAGCTGAAAGATAGACTCTCCTTACCACGAATCCCTCTGAGGATAGAGGGTTATGATATTTCTGATATTCGGGGTGCTCTGGCTGTGGGCAGTATGGTTGTTCTGGAAAAAGGCTTGCCCAAACCAAGTCTCTATCGTCGTTTTCGAGTGAAAATGGTAGCAGGGGCTGATGATTATGCCATGATTCAAGAGATATTAAGGCGACGTTTCAAGAGGGCTGTCATGGCAAGAAGCGATAGTGACGAAGCAAACTTACAGAAAGACAGCTGGGCAATTATGCCTGACCTTGTTCTTATTGATGGTGGCAAGGGGCATCTCAATGCTGCTTTAGAGGTAAAACAGGAGCTAGGAATTGATTCTATTCCTATGGCTAGTCTGGCTAAAGAAAAGGAGGATGTCTTCATATCCGGTAAGCCTGACCCGGTTGACATACCCAGGGATTCTCCCGCGCTCCATATACTTCAAAGGGCCAGAGACGAGGCACATCGCTTTGCCATAAGTTACCATAAAAAACTACGGCGCAAGGAGGGTATGGCTTCCATTCTAGATGGTATTCCCGGTATCGGACCAAAACGAAAGAGGGCTCTGATAAAGAAGTTTGGCTCGATCGAAGCTATTAGAGAAGCTTCTATTGAGGAAATTAATCAAACGGAAGGGATACCCTCAGTTTTAGCTCGGAAGGTCAAGCAATATTTATAAACTTTATTAAAGTCAAGGCATTTTTTACAGCGAAAGCCTCAGCATCGTTATTGAAGTAGATATAAACAGCTTTGACTTTTTTACTTAATCGAGCAATTTTTTGTGCCCACCGGGAAAGCTCTTCGTTAGAGTAACAGCTTGAGTATAAGCTAGCACTACCATGAAAACGGAGATAGGCAAAGTCGCTCGTAGCTACAAGAGGACAAGTAAAGCCAGGCATATCAAAAACGCACAAGCCAGCATTATATTGCTGCAAAATACGGAAGACAAAGTCATCAAGCCAGGATTCGTGGCGAAATTCAAACACATGCTGATATTTTTGAGGCAGTGAAGATAGGAAACTTTCCAGTACTTCGTCGTTGCGCTTCATATTAGGTGGTAGTTGGTATAGAAGGGGGCCTAGCTTATCTTGCAGCAAGCAAGCCCGTGATAGGAAATTTTCTACTGCTGAGCCTAAATTCTTCAACCTTTTAATGTGAGTAATGAATCGGCTTACTTTAACGGCAAAGATGAAGTTCTCGGGTGAAGATTCCCGCCAGGTGACAAAAGCTGTCTCAGAGGGGAGATGGTAAAAACTGTTGTTAAGCTCCACAGTGTTAAATTGCTTAGCATAAAATTGCAGCCATTTCGACTTAGGTAGTCCTTTAGGGTAATAAAGGATACGCCAATGGTCATAATGCCAGCCACTACAGCCGATATAATGTTTTGGTGATGCCACTTTAATCCTCTTAAGGCGAGCTAAAGTCAACATAGGCAGTATAATCTGGAATGGTATGAAAGCCAAGAACCATAGGCCAATTTTTACCTTTATACTCACGCCCTAACCCTATAGCCAGGTAAACCTTTTCAAAGTGAAGCAGCTCTTTAAGTTGTTCTCCATTCAAATTAACGATATTGGCTTTTTCTTCAAGTAATCTTTTCCCTAACACTCGGAATTTCAAATCAGTGCAAGGAAGCCCTGGACTTTTGGGAGTGCCTAGATAATTTTGCCCAGCAAAATTAAAGACGATGCGTGCCTCATATTTGCCATAGCGAATGCCTGGATCAAAAATCACCCTCTTTATCTCCTCAGGCTTAATAAGACATAAGGAACGAGAAGGATGAGATTGTAGCACTTCGTTTGGAGAAGCATCCAGAAGAGAATCTAATAACTCAACACGCTGAGACTCAGGAACATTTCTCAAAATAGTTGGCTTTTCATGGTTGAAGTCTACAACCCAATCTTCTACATGTGGTCTATTAGGGTG